>JABXGS010000116.1 GCA_016550425.1 archaeon | reverse complement strand
CTACTTGTAATGCTGGGAATCGGTTTAGGGTTAATCTTGTATTTCCGGAAAAAGCGATGGCTCTAAAAGGAAGTTCTTTCTGTCAAACGAAATAACCGAGTGAATAAGTATCCGAATTTGAAGGGTTTTGAACTCCGTGAATGATACCAAATATAAGAGCGCGACACGCTACCAGCTTGCCGCATTAGGCCGTTATCCAGGCACGACAATTGTAGCTACAGCACTTGCGCTTTTTGCATCATATCTCTTGACACTTCCTGCCATTGTTATTGGGAATGCCATTAACATTCTTGAAACTGAAGGATTTTCTGCCATGTTCATCATGCAGGTGTGGTCAATTCTTGGAATTGCGTTGGCTTTGTTTCTCACGATTCTTCTTGTTGGATATGCTTTTGCATTGATTACTCTTCGATGGGAACGGGATGCACGTCAAGAATTTTTTGAGTTAGTGCAAGAAAACAGTATGACCTTTCACGACCAAGTGGATAGTAAACAACTTCTGGCTGTGGCAATGCAAGATGTCCGATGGGTTCGCTTCTCCCTTAATCCTGCACTTCGAAATATCATCTCAGCAATAGGTACGTTGATTATTGCCTCGATTTTTCTAGGTTTAATGGATACCTGGTTAGGCGTCATCGTCGTAATTGGAACCCCTCTCTACCTTTATTTCGCATATCGGTATGCGGTGAAAATCGAACCTGTCCGCCGGACACGATCTGAACAGAATGAAACGATTACAGCCATTAGCCAGGAAGTATTTCGAGGAATCGAGGTTGTGCGTGCATTTGGATCAGAGGACCGGGAACAAGAGAAATTTAATGGAGCCGCCGGAGTATATGAGGAACTTACAGCCCGAGAGGGCAAACTTGGAGCTTTTTACTTACCGACCCTTATTCTAGTCGCGATTACTACTCTTGCCTTTGTATATGGAGCAAGCTTGGTCTTGAATGGAACCTGGACCGTTGGAATGCTTGTGACTGCCTTGGGATTGTTTGCAGCAATTGAAAGTTTTAGTTTCATGCTTCCACGTTTCTTACTTGTTATTCGTGGGGGATACATCAATGCCCAACGAATCATTGATGTGTTAAATTGGAAAGATCCTTTGCAGGAACCTGAGGAAGGGGTAACTGGAATCGATTGGACTGGAGACATTGTGTTTGATAACGTCAGTTTTCAATATACCAGTGAAAACGGTTCAAATAATCCCTACGCGATTAAAAATATCAATCTTAACATTCCAAGTGGCTCCCGCGTAGCCCTTATTGGGGGCCCAGGAGGCGGCAAGAGCACCATTCTTAAACTTCTTTTACGTCTTTACGATCCCACAGAAGGAAGAATTCTCATCGGAGGAGTTGACCTCCATAAGGTTCTTACTCGTGATGTACGGGCAGCAGTGGGTCTCGTTGAACAAGACACTTTCCTGTTTCGCATGAGTGTCCGCGATAATATTGGTTTTGGATGCGTCGATGCATGCGAAGAAGAGATCATTGATGCTGCGAAGAAAGCTCAAGCCCACGAGTTTATTATGGAATTAGCTCAAGGCTATGATACGATAATTGGAGAGCGAGGAATGACTCTCAGTGGTGGTCAACGTCAGCGCCTTGCCATCGCACGCACTCTTGTCCAGAACCCAAAAATTCTCTTGTTAGACGATTCCGTGAGCGCTATCGATGCTCAAACTGAATATTCTTTAAGAAAAGCCCTTGATGAAGTCATGAAAAATCGAACCAGCATCACGGTCACCCAACGCCTCCGAACACTTCTCGAATCGGATCTCATTGTGATTGTTGATAAAGGAAAAATCGTGGCCACAGGCTCTCATGACGAGTTAATTCAGACATCTGAGAATTATCAGCGCATCTTCGAACGACTTCCTGGCGCATTGCCATATGTCAAGAAAATTCCAAACCAAGGGGAGAGTAACTAATGGCGATACGTCGAGGTCCAACTGCATTTGCCGGGGAACGGCGCAAGCGAAGTCGTCCCATGGGAGTTCTGCTTAGAGCTCAATTTGGCTACCTTGGTCGGTTCAAAAAACTCATCGTGGTTGCAGCCACGTTTGCCATTATCGCAACGATCTTTCGTTCATTTGATCCTATCATTCTTGCGAGTGGCATCAACCTCGTGCTTGTTCCAGGTGCTCCTTTGAGTGCTGTTCTTTTTCTGGGTGTAATCTATGTCATATTGCGAGTGGCAAGTTGGTTCTTGAGTTCACTGTATACGTGGATACTTTCAGGAGCCCAAGCTGGCTATGTCCGTTCGCTTCAGCAAGATATCTACAGAAAACTCGTGAGTACAGATTTATCCTATTTTCGAGCCAAACAAAGTGGAGAAGTAACTTCACGTGTTACAACGGATACAGATAATCTTGCAGTTGGAATTCAGATTGTCATTGATTTCTCAAGCCAGTTACTATTGCTCATTGCTACTTTTATCATCATGTGGCTTGTGAACCCATTAATTGCAATTAGTTCACTTGTTGTTGTTCCAGTTGTCATTATCATTGTAATTCTATTTGGCACCGTGGGGCAACGAACCATGCTTGCATCACAACGGGCAACAGGTTTTGTATCTGGACAGATAGCTGAAAACCTCAGTGGCATCCATATAGCAAAAGCTTTCAACCGCGAAGATGAGACTGCAGCTATCCTCAGCGAACTCAACCAGGAATCCTACCAGCATGGATTTCGGTTTATGATGCTTATGACTCTCATGATGCCATTGGTTCGAGCAACAGGAATTGCAGCGGTTGCAGCCGTTTTATTCGTTGGTGGAAGCCTAGCTATCGGAGCTTTGCCAATCCTTACTCTTGGTGAAGTGTTTCTTGGCGTCATTCTCGTTCAACGATTCTTGTGGCCACTTCTAAGCGTGAGTATGATGGCCACCCAATTTCAAGCATCATTAGCCTCCATGGATCGTGTTCTGGACATTCTTGAAGCTGAACCTTCTATTCAAAACAAAGCGGATGCGACGCCAATTAGTCCAAAAAGTGATGGTATCACCTTTGATGATGTTACCTTCAGCTACATTGAGGGTGCAGAGGTATTGGAAAACGTGAGTTTTATGGTTCAACCCGGCGAGCTAGTGGCGATTGTCGGACACACAGGAGCTGGAAAAACCACAATTGCAGCCCTTATTAACCGGTTCTACGACCCTCAAAGTGGAAGTGTCCGGATTGGGAATCAAGATATTCGGGAAATAACCCTGGAATCGCTCCATAACACAGTCGCACTCATTGCCCAGGAGCCTTATCTCTTCGATGATACCGTGATGGAAAATATCCGCTATGGCCGCCCCGAAGCCACTGACGAGGAAATCCTTCAGCTTTCACGCTTAATCGGCGCTCATGATTTCATCGAAGTCTTACCTCAGGGTTATGAGACCGAACTAACTGAAGGGGGCAAAAATCTTAGTGCTGGGCAGGTGCAAATGATTTCGATTGCACGCACTATGTTAGCCGATCCTAAAATTCTGATTTTAGATGAGGCGACCAGTCGTTTAGACGCCTACTCGGAATCCCTAGTCCAGGCAGCCCAAGAACAGCTTTTTTCCAAACGAACTACTATAGTGATTGCACACAGACTGACTACAATCGCAAACGCATCTCGAGTCCTAGTATTTGAAGATGGGAAGATCATAGAGCGGGGTACCCATCAAGAGCTCCTTGATCTTGGAGGCCATTACAAAGCCTTGTATGAGACCTATTATGCCCATCAGTCAGTCGAAGAAATTTCTGAAGAGATCCTCAAAGTTGCTCAAGAAACACTAGCAAAGGGAGATCGCCCAGCGAATCCCTCTCAGAATCCAGGTGTAAAAAGACAAAATCGTCGTAAAGAGAATTAATTTCCAACGCCTTTCTAGTTGGTAAATCCACTAGCCTCTAGGGAATGTAACGCACCGGGAAATGGGATTGAGGAATCACTAGGTTGATTTTTCGAAATTACGAACAACCCAATGCCCAAGACTCTGGATGATGATGCTCACACCAACGAATACGATGAACCACCCGGAAAATACTGCAAAGGCGCTAGTGGGAGTGTAATTCAAGAATAGGTTATAGGCAGCCCAGGTGATCCCTGCACTCATGATGATGCTACCAACACCATCGATTTGCCGATCATAAGAGTCTCGAAAGACGACCCGAAGCGCTAGTACAACGATATTAGTGATAATGGTTCCAAGGAAGAAGAGGTACATCGTCTCATAAACGTACACATGGGCAAGGGGGGTTTGGGGTGACCACCACCAGATGCCAGGAGATACTTCAATCCACTGCAAGTCTAAGATGAAGTTAAATCCTGAAGGAATTAGGAGTGGACGGATAACTATGAATACTGCAATCAGGATGAGAATCAAGCCCGCATTGACTATGCCGATAATATCTGGATCTTGATGCGATTTCTTACTCACTATCATAACCTCCAAATCATGATGCGTCTTTCATGCCTCCACCCTCATCCGACGTTTATGTCGAATCGAGTTTAGTGCAAAGATGATAATTAGAGCTCCGAAGATAATCCCTATGATTGGGCCGATAACAAACCAAATGGGAATTTGTATGACGAGAGCGAGCCCCAATACTATCACAACGATACCAGCGATGACTCCAAAAATAGCGCCACCACCAGCGATGCCAAAGCATTCTTCTTCAGCTCGTTCACCATATTTCACACGCCAAGGACGTTTGACCGGCGCCAAAGGAGCACCACACTTCTTGCAAAAATCAGCCTCATCGGCGTTTTCAACACCGCATTTCTGGCAATAGACCATGAGGAACACCTCACCCAGCTGTAGCAACCTTCCTGCTCTTAAGACTTTGGGGAACACGCAAAACCTCAACCAAAACAAAACTCGTGAAAGAGAAGTTTTTATTAAGAGAACACGTACGACTCTAGTCGTAGAGGGACTAGTATCAAACCCTGAACTGGAGTGACGAATATTCAGGCACCACTTACTCCCCTAGAAACCATTCCCTCTCCCCTCCAATTGTGTCCTTTTTGTGGGGCCTGGATCGCCATAGCTCCGGTTCACCAATTTCTCTTGTCGAGTGTAGACTAAAAGGTTAAATTGGGGAGCTAGTGATAGCGGAGCTACGGTTTGGGTGGATTGTATCGTTGTGAAGGTTTTGTTTATTGAGCCTCCGAAAGAGCCCTGGTTTGTGATGGGCGAATATTTGCCACCTCCGTTGGCACTTTTGTGTTTAGCAGCCTATTTAGAGAAACATTTTCCTGGAGTCGAAATACAAGTTATGGACTGCCAGGCAGAAGAAGCCAAATGGTCTGAAGTGAAAGAACGAATAGCCACCGTTTCACCTGATATTGTGGCTCCGAGTACTGTTTCAACGTGCAATGCGAACATAACACTTCGCACCTTGGATATAGCAAAAGAGGTCGATGCAGGGATTGTCACGATCGCGGGGAGTCAGCATTTTTCAGTTCTAGCCCAAGAAGCATTGGAAGCACACCCTCAGCTTGATCTGGTTGTGCGAGGAGAAGGCGAAGTTACGCTTCTCGAAGTATTGAAGGCTCTTGACCAAGGCGAACCGCTGAACAGGGTAAAAGGAGTTTCATTTCGTGACAAAAAGGGAATTGTGCACACACCGAATCGCCCCTTAATTAAAGATTTGAACAGCCTGCCTTTTCCAGGCTATCATTTCGTGCATGAACATATGTCAAAATACCGATTTCCTGCTGGACGAGATTTACCCTATGCTTTGGTTGAGGGGAGCCGTGGTTGCGCGCATTCTTGTTCGTTTTGCAGTCAATGGCGTTATTGGGGACCGTGCCGCCAGAAATCACCAGAAAGAGTGGCAGATGAATTTGAATACCTGTATCGGGAATTTGGTAGCCGATTTCTGTGGCTAACTGATGATTACGTCCAATTGAATGAGTGGATGAACACCTTCTGTGATGAGCTACTTCAACGGGGCATTACAGAGGATTTAATGTGGTTTTTCCAAACTCGAGCAGATCAGATCGTAGCGGGAAAGGAGCTACTGCCGAAACTCCGACAGACTGGGCTTCAGTGGGTGATGACTGGATTAGAAAGTCATGATGAAAAGATGTTAAAACAGTACCGAAAAGGAATTAGCGTGTCCATCGGTAAAGAGGCCATCCAACTGTTAAAGGAAAACGATATTCTTTCCCAGACAACAGCGATTATCGGTCATTGCCAGGATTCTCATCAATCGCTTGAAGCTTTTCGGACATGGATTGATGAAGTTGATCCGGATATTGCCGTTTTCATGGCGATGACTCCTTATCCAGGAACACCTTTGTTTGAGGAAGCGTTAGAAAAAGGCTGGATGGTAGATCCTAGATGGAATCAATTTGACATGGTACACGCTACAATGCCTACAGAGCACCTGACACGCGAAGAGGTCCAGAAGGAACTTTTTACGACTTATCGTCGGTTTTATGGGTGGCGCCGTCGTATCGCTGGGACTTTGGCAATTAATGAGGTCAAGCGAAGCTATTATCGGCATATGATGTGGAAAGGATTTTTGGGAACACTGAAAGGACTCATTCGACTATGACTCGCCAGAAACACAGTTCAGGAGTAGCCATTATATCGCTTGTTGTTTCTCTCTTAGGATTGGGACTCCTGCCCATACTATTTCTAAACCCACCTCCCACCATAGTAATTCCTTGGCAAAACACGCTCGTTGGGGCAAGTTTCGCCCTGATTTGTATTTTCGGTGTCATTGCAGGCATTTCCCCAACTCATTGCTCGCGGTGTTCTACAAAGAAGAAAACCGATTCCAATCGAGCCATGAATAAAAACCAAGCATCCTCTGGTGCTTCAATTCGTAAAAAGGGACACCATCCAACCTGTGACCAATATTCAGGTCATGTGCTCAGAATTCACTCACGAATCTTGTGTGCCGGGTGCACAGGGCTAGTAATCGGTGCAATCATCGCTTTAATTGGTACGGGTCTGTTCTTTTTTGCCGGTTTTTATTTTCAACATGTAATCGAAATCTTCTGGATTGGATGGATTTTTGTTGCTCTTGGATTAGTGCAACATCAAGTGTATCGTGTCGTCAAAATAGAAAGGGGAGAGCTGCGATTTCTCATAAACGTCCTTTTTGTACTTGGAGCATTTTTGCTACTGGCTACACAAATGCAAATTAACAATAACCTGCTACTCGCAGGTTACCTACTTGTTCTCATTATCTATTGGATATTCACACGGATTGTAATGTCGCGTTGGTCGCATCAACGCATATGCACTCAGTGCGGTAGAACCGACTGCGCCCTCTCAGATGCATAGCTAGCCTCTATCGTTGTCGCCGTCGTATCGAATAGATCGCTCCAGCGATGAGAAGAACTCCAAACACTAGAATGATGAATGGCCAGAAATAGGTCCAAATGTCCAATCCAAATAATGGCCCAATGGCCCAGAGAATGATGAATACCCCAAGAATAAGACCACAAATTGCACCACCATAAGGGAGTCCGAAGCAATCGTCTTCTTCAGAACCGTAGCAATCTTTGTCTTCTTCATGAACTTTGGGTTTTACAGTTTTATCAGTAAGATGAGCTCCACATCGAGCACAAAAATCTGCATCATCTTCGTTATCATAACCACAGGCATCACAGGTTTTCATAAGAAGCCTCCTTGGCTCTACCATCTGGCTCCGAGCTCTTAAAGTTTTCAGGTTCAAGAGAAAAAGCACAATTCGGCGAGGGCTAGGCGTAAAATTCTGGTTGTTGATGGCTACCAGTAGGTATTCCGAAATTATGCCCAAATGTCCAAATGACAAACAGCATACTCCGAAAGACCTCATCAATGGCTTCCATAAGAGTCGTCTTTGTCAGATTATCATGGAGTAATCGCATCTGAAATTGCACCGCATCCCAGACCCCATCATTCTCCTTAACGGAAAAGCCTGGACGTCGGGAAAGCAGCCGGAGTTTCAGCTCGTGAAGTAGAGGTTTACGCTTCTCAGAGGCAAGCTTTGCGAGTGCATTCCTATGTGATGGTGCCACGCGTAGTATTGAAACGATGAGGATGCCATCTTTCATGTCCCGGGGTTTTACTATCTCAATATGATAAGGTGAACCCACAGGATAGTTAATGCCAAAATGGAATGCAGCTTTCGTGTCATCAACCTCTTTACGAAACATTCCTTCTTCAGCTAACCAGTT
>JABXGS010000115.1 GCA_016550425.1 archaeon | reverse complement strand
GATTTTGAGTACTGGATTTCCTTCCAAGAGGGATCCTCGGTACTGTCCATTACCCGAGAGCTCAGCACGAACGTCCTCAATCGTGGTGATCTCCTGACTGTAAGAATCATAGTTGAAAACACTGGAAATACCATCTTTACTGAAGCGATAATTCGGGATGTTGTTTCAATTGAAACGGGTGTATTCCAGCTCGTTAGTGGAATCGCATCGACAACCATTCAAGACCTTCATCCTGGCGAAAACGTCACCCTTGAGTACACTGCTATGGCACTTCAAGCAGGTATCTACGAATATCCCTCAGTCATCATCGTGGGTTTTGATGTGTTCAGCAGCCAACACACCTTTACTTCCATGACCGAATCGATTACCATCGGAAGTGGTTTAATCCCAAGTGAACTCTCCCTAATCGGGATAGTTGTCGCCATTATCATTATCTTCATTATTCTACTCATCCTCTATCGGTTCCGACGACGAATCTTCTAGCCAAATCTTCAACCGCATAAATCCGATTTTCGGTAAAAAAGACTCAATATGAGGACGTAAGATTAAGTTGGGCAAAGTCCTAAAAGCTCAAAACCCTAAGATGCCTACAGGCGGTTGTTTAATATGCCAATAGAGGAACCTGCCGGATATCTCGGAAAGGCTCAGAAAACTCTTAGCAAAGCAAAGGTCCGGATTGGAGATCGCATATCCATCGAAACTACTGATAACACCTTTGAAGGGATTGTAATTCCTCGTGCAGAAATTGGTGCTGATGACCAACACATAGTCCTCAAACTGGATTCTGGATATAATGTGGGTATTCATGTTGATAATATTAAGCAACTCAAACGGGTAGCCGCAGGAAGAGAAGTTCAACCCGAAATGCCTTCAGTTCTGAGGAAAACTAAGAAAGGATTACCCTGGGTCAGTATCTTGAGTACCGGAGGAACCATTGCCAGTCGGGTTGACTACCATACGGGCGCTGTCAATCCTGCCTTA
Organism: archaeon; assembly: GCA_016550425.1. The sequence continues at coordinate 6,879 of JABXGS010000115.1, read as the reverse complement.
ACAGCAGATGATCTCTATACAGTCGTCCCAGAACTAGGTGAGTTGGCAAATATTCGTGCTGAGGTCCTACTTAGCATATTTAGTGAAAACCTACTCCCAAGCCATTGGACAGCAATCGCTAAACAGACGGCAAACCATCTTGAGGAGTCCGAAGGCGTAGTAATTGCTCATGGGACAGATACAATGGGATATACGGCTGCAGCACTTAGTTTTGCCCTCCAACACCTCCCGCGTCCAGTAATTCTAACGGGTTCACAGCGATCGTCTGACCGCCCATCTTCGGATGCGGCCTTGAATTTAACAGGTGCGGTTATCACAGCGTGTCAAGCACCCTTTGCCGAAGTTGTAATCGCAATGCATCGCTCCCCGGATGATACCCGAATAGCCCTACACCCAGGAACCCAGGTTCGTAAATGTCACACCAGCCGCCGAGATGCTTTCTTGACCATCAACGCAGATGTGCTAGGCGAGGTCAAAGATGGAAAGTTGCATATGTTCGTCGATAAGTCTTTGTACCGCCATCGTGATACTAAGCGAAAACTAAAATTGCAGCCTAACTTCGACGCCAAAGTTGCATTATTGAAAACCACCCCCGGGATAACTGGTGAACTAGTTGATACACTTATTGATCGCAACTATCACGGAATAGTCCTCGAAGGAACTGGGCTTGGCCATGCTCCTGAATCGATGTTCGCTGCAATTGAAAGAGCCCGAGAAGAATACATTCCGATTGTGATGACGTCTCAGTGCATTTGGGGTCGCGTTCAGATGCGCGTTTACCGAACAGGAGTGGAATTAGTCCAACGCGGAGTCATCCCCGCTGAGGACATGATTGCGGAGACAGCCTACGTGAAGTTAATGTGGGTTCTGGCTCAAACTCGTGACCCTTCCGAAGTTCGGAAAAAAATGCTGAAAAACCTCACTGGAGAGATAACAGACCGTTCGAAACGCAGTCAATACGAGGAGATGAGTCAAGGATGACTCCCATAGATTTCGAGAAAGTGGGAGCTCTCATTGGTATTGAGGTTCATCAGCAGTTGGATACAAAAACTAAATTATTCTGTAATTGTCCTACCACAATCCGAGAAGATGACCCCGATTTCACTTTTCTCCGTCGCTTGCGTCCAACTCAGAGTGAACTTGGTGAGGTAGATCCTGCTGCGCTGTTTGAATTCCAGAAAGGTCGAGTTCACATTTATGAAAACTATGATGATAGTGTCTGTTTAGTGGAACAGGATGAAGAACCACCCCACCTTCTAGATGAAGAAGCGGTAGATTTCGCCTTAGAAATTTCGCTACTAATGAAAGCACAACCTGTAGATGAGATTCAGGTTATGCGTAAGCTAGTCATTGATGGCTCTAACACAACAGGTTTCCAACGAAGCGTCGTCGTCGCTTTTGGTGGATTAATTAATGTAAATGGATTGACTGTGCCAATCCAAACCATTGGCGTAGAAGAAGATGCGGCAAGAAAAATCCGAGACGAAGGATTTCGAACCTATTGGCGTCTTGACCGTTTGGGAATTCCGCTCATTGAGGTTGCGACCGCACCTGTAATGAAAACGCCCCAACAGGTTTTAGATACGGCTCTTCGTATCGGACAAATCTTCAGAGTCACTGGAAAAGTCAAACGGGGTTTGGGAACAATTCGCCAAGATATTAATGTATCAATCGAAGGGGGAGCCATTATAGAAATAAAGGGAGTTCAAAAACTGAATCTCATTGGTCAAGTGGTCCAATTTGAGGTTCAACGACAGATTGAACTCCTTAAATTGCGTGACGAATTGAAGCAAAAAGGCATCCGTCCCAGCCAAATAAAGAAAGACATTCATGATGTCTCGGAGCTATTTCGGCAGAGTAAAAGCAAAGTTATCAAGGCAGCACTTAAACGAAATGAAGGTGTTTATGCCTTGGTGCTTCCAGGATTCACCGGGTTTGTTGGGCGGGAGATACAGCCTGGTCGTCGACTAGGAAGTGAGTTTGCGGATTATGCGAAATTCTGGGGCGGAGTTCAAGGACTATTCCATACCGATGAACTCCCTAATTATGGAATTACCGCCGAAGAAGTATCACAATTACGGAGTAATATCAAAGCCGAAACGAAAGATGCTGTTATCATTGTTGCTGCATCGGAATCCGCGTCTATGGAAGCACTCAAAGCAGTTGCTGAACGAGCAAAAGAAGCACTGAAAGGTGTACCAGCAGAAACTCGAGGTCCAATAGAGAATGGTACAACGCATTACTCCCGACCAAGACCTGGTGCGGCTCGCATGTATCCAGAAACGGATGTGGCACCTGTTGTAGTGACCACTGAACGGCTTGCTCGTATTCGTGCAGGCTTACCTGAGTTGCCAGAGGAAAAATTGCAGAAATTCCGGGACGAGTATCAGCTTAGCGATGAGTTAGCAGGAATTATGATTCGTTCTCTCCGAATTGACCTTTTTGAGCAAATCACCAACAAACATCCGTCTTTAGCCGTCACAGCTGCTTCAGCTCTTGAAACAACATGGCGGAATCTCGAACGAGAAGGCTTGGCAGTTGATGACATATCTGAAAAACAGATCCTGCTTTTATTTGATCGACTAGCAGAGGAAAAATTTGCCAAGGAAGCCATTGAAGAGCTTCTGACATGGTTAGCGAAAAATCAAGAGAAATCAGTGGATGATGCCATCACCGATCTCGGTTTAGGTGTGATCTCCCGAAAAGAGCTTAAGTCAATTATTGATAAGATTGTTGAAGCAAATGCTTCGATGGTTACTGAGCGTGGAGAAAGAGCTATTGGCCCACTCATGGGTATAGTGATGAAGGAAGTAAGAGGGCGGGCTGATGGAAAACTGGTAAATGAATTATTACAAAATGCAGTAAAAGCGCATCTTATGAACTAATGCAGATATGTAGTGTTTCTTAGTAAATGGCAGCTAAAACCACTAAGATAAGACCAGTAACAACCCCTGCCAACACCATTCGTAATCCCCCTACTATCATATTTGAATTAGCTATTCGCCCCATCCAAACACCTAGAATAAACAGGAAAATCATTGTAATAGATACAGAGAAAGCAGCTGCAACGAGAAAATTAGCGGGTAAAATCATGAGAGGGATGAGAGGAAGAATTGCTGCTGGAAGTGGTGCAAAGCCATGAATAAACGAAGCCCAAATCGTGGCGAACCGCACTGCAGAATTCACTAAACAGCCATCCATTGGGCGTTGCATTTGTATTTCGAGTTGGTGAATTTCTAATTTTCTTTCCACGCGTTCAGCTTCATAAGCCCCCCATCCACTAGAGATTGCTAACCCAATTGCTGCGGCTACACTAGCGTTTACTAGAAGCCGAACATCAAAGGGGCTAATAATATTGCCAAAAAAGACAACAGCGGCAAGGGCACCCAGTACAATGGCTACAATGGTTAAAGCCCCATCAAATGCACCAATCACGATATAGCGACGAGTGAGTGAACCGAGTTCCGTCATTCGCCAATACATTTTCCAGCATTCTATACGTCCCATTGTCTTTGCCATTATTGTCACCCTAGCCTGTTTACTTGGAAATGAATCAAAGGATACTATTGAAAGGGCTCTAAACCTGAAAAAAGGTAGGCTGTGAAAAGCAAATTAAGAAATTGAGGGGGGTAGAACCTTTAACAATTCAGGAGATTAGGTATTTCACTAATTAGGTGACGGGTTTGATCCCCAGTATCACGGTCCCGAATCGTTGCAGTTTGATCCTCTAGACTTTGAGGATCAATCGTTACTGCTTTCGGTATTCCAATTTCATCTGCTCTTGCATACCGACGGCCTATACGTCCACTGGCATCATATTGAACTGCCAGACCCTGGGACTTACAGACATTATAAAGTGTGGTTGCTTTCTCTTCAATCTTGGATCGATTCAAGAGAGGTAATATTACGGCTTGGTACGGTGCAAGCGCGTTTGGAAATTGGAACCAGCTCCATCCACGTGCTTTATCTTTAGGTCGGTAAGCATGTTCTAAAATGGCATAGATAACTCGATCTACACCGAATGAAGGTTCAATAACATGGGGGATTACCTTTCGACCCTCAACATCGATACTTAGATCCTTTTGACTTCCATTCATATGTGATTTGAGGTCGTGATCTCGCCGATAGGCATTGCCAATTACTTCCTTCCATCCAAAACTAAATTGGACCTCGAGATCGAAATTCCCTCCACTATAGTGTGGTGTTTCTTCTTTTCGCATATGCCGAAACCGCAACGCATTGTCAGGAATTCCCAAGAGCTTAAAGAATTCCACTTCTTCACCCAAGGTTGCCGCCATCCATTGGTTTGGGACGTATTTTTTTTCAAAGGCTTCTTGCACACTCAATTGAACTGATTTATACTCAGTACTTCCCTTTTTAGCAGCCTTTTCTTGTTCTTCACGAGTAACGAAGTTTAAGGATACTCCTGCGACATCTTCAATTAATGGACAATCATCCAAAGCCTGAGGATCAATGAAGTATTCGATTTCCATTTGACCAAATTCGCGAACCCGAACTATGCTTTGACGTGGAGAAATCTCATTTCGATATGAGCGCCCGATTTGTGCAATGCCAAAAGGTAACTTGGCACGCATGGCTGTTTGGATGCGCTTGAAACCAAGAAAAATATTCTGAGCGGTTTCAGGTCGAAGGAATGCTTGACGGCGTTCACCACCCACATTTGTTCCAAACATCAATCCGAAGCTTTTGACTTCACGTAACGGTTCTCCACAAACCGGGCAACGTAATTTCTTTTCTTGCACAATGGCTTGCAATTCCTTGTTGGATTTACCTTCTGCGGGGATTTTCAACCGCTCTTCGATTAACTGGTCAATGCGGGAAACGTGCCCCTTGGAGCACTCAGCTGATGGGTCAGTAAAATGATCTAAATGCCCTGAAGCTTTGAATACCAAGCTGGGTAGAATGGTATTACCACTTACTTCAAATACATAGTCTCGACTTTCAACGAACCGATCTCGCCACAGCTTGATAAGTTGGTTTCGGATTCGAGTGCCTATGGGACCAAAATCGTAAAATCCAGCGAGCCCTCCGTAGATTTCGGCACTAGGATATAGAATACCACGGCGTAACGAAATAGTCATTACTTCTTCAAGAAGTGATTTCGGCATTGAAAACCCACACACACAAGGAAGAGTGCACCCTATTAAAGCCTGCTACGTTGATTTTCAACTTTATTCCTTTCTGAAAACCGGCAAAGGGGACAACTGTGGGTCGAAACATTTTAAGCAATATGTGGGAGTGGTTATTTATCGCTCAGTAAAGCGTGTTTAACACGTTTGATTATCTGTGGGAAAGGTGTAACTCCGAAATGTCACAGGAAGAATTTGGTCAAATGTACTGGAACGGCGTACGAGACGCATTACGTATGGCTCAAACGTTTCTCTTTTGGAAAGAAAAGAACCCAAACGAGGATCGCACAATCGAAACCTTTGTTAGTGAAGCTCTTGAAGCTGTTCGTCAAAAGTGTGCCCCCTGCTTGAAAGAGATTTTGGGTGTCACGTTTGGAGAAGATGAAGCAGCTGTTGAAGAAATGCTGCCAGGCCTCCAAGAGATTGAAACAGCTCCAGAACCAGCCCCTGAGCCGGTTGTTGAATCCGAGCCGATTCCAGAACCGATGCCTGAACCAGAGCCTGAAGAGATTCCACCACCCGTCCCTCCTGTTCCTGAGCCTGAAGCAGTCCCCGAGCCGGTTCCAGAACCGGCGCCTATTGAGGCACCACCAGTAGCTGCTCCTGAACCGGAACCAGAGCTTCCAGTCTTTCCTGCTGAAGAATCCGAAGCCCCAGCGGAACCACCAACATTCGATTTTGGTGAAACAGAACCTGCTCCTGAACCAGAGCTTCCAGCAGAACCAACCTTCGAACCTGCACCCGAATTCGAAACTCCTGCTGAACCGGTTGCTCCAGCTCCCGTAGAACCAGCACCTGAACCAGCTCCTGCTGAACCTGCGGCTGAGGAATCCCAAGAGGGTGAAGAAGAAGAACCTAAACGGCGAACCTTCTTCTTCTAAATCATACACTCCCGTTCAGGCGACGTTCACACCCTGAAAGCATATTAGGTTGACTTAAATAACTGCTGAAGCTGTTTTGCTGCCTGCTCAACCAAAATTAGTATTGCTCCCAGATGCTGCCGTTTGAATACGGCCACAAAGACCATATCATCATTCACCCCTCGCAGGATTAAACTCCCACCCTCAGTATCCAAGATTAATCGAGCAGGGGTCAGTGTAAACAGCTTGTCTGACAAGTCCACCGACACGTTGAGGAGAGTAGCCAAACTCGCCGAGAGAAAGGTTTCATCTACATGCGCCCGAATTCGTGCCGTTACCGGTAACCCGGTCTTCATTAGCAACACAACTGCAATAACTCCCCCTGCCCGCTCATCAAATGTCTCCAACACTTTCTCTACATCCGCCATCAAACGATCTGCATCAACCGTCACATAAACACCCCAGGCACAGTAACCATGCACTCCTAGGATAGAACCGTGTTTAAGAGTTTGGGCAAGTCCTAAAGACCACATAGCAAAGAATCAAGAGAAACTAAAATCGGATCAGAGGCAAAATATTCGCGCCTTAGATCTTTCACTAAAGAATCTCAGCAAGCTCTTTCTCAATCTCTTCCCGAGGCCAAACACCGATATGTGTCTGAATCGGTTTTCCATCCTTAAACAAAATCAATGTCGGAATCGCTCGAATCTGAAAGCGCATCGACGTCTCTGGCGCTTGATCCGCATCAATCTTCGCGATCGCTACACGACTCTTATCCAACTCCTTTTCCAAACTCTCCAATATAGGTGTCTGCATCTTACAGGGACCACACCACACTGTGTAGATGTCAAGTATTACGATTTCGTTTT
>JABXGS010000114.1 GCA_016550425.1 archaeon | reverse complement strand
TGATCCGCATCAATCTTCGCGATCGCTACACGACTCTTATCCAACTCCTTTTCCAAACTCTCCAATATAGGTGTCTGCATCTTACAGGGACCACACCACACTGTGTAGATGTCAAGTATTACGATTTCGTTTTTGTTGAGGAAGGCATCGATTGTGGCATCAGTTAGTTCTTCGACCATGGTGATTACCTCGGTGGTTGGTTGGACTGTATCTTTTCCTCTTTATGGTTTGCCCTTTTTCGGTTTCTTCTTTTTCTTGTTCGATGCTGATATTGGATATTGTAGAGTTAGGCATTTTCAAGAAGTGTCGAGATGTTTAAGCCTTTGCCGATGTCACCGAGGTAGCGGATGAATTGGATGAGAAGTTGGTCGAGCCCAAGAGCGCGGTGGGCTTGGGTGGGAAAGACCGGTGCCTGGATATTCAATAGAGTTTCGATTTGTTTAGGATGGATAGCACCGGGGAGGTCTTGTTTGTTCGCGGCAACCGCGACTGGTGGTGGGTTGGGTCCGAAAATCTCGCGAAGATAGCGTTCGCCTTGGATAATTGTGTGGGGATTAGCACTGTCGACGACGAGGATGACACCGTCGGTTCCGCTGGAGAGGGCTTTGCGGACTAGACCAAATTGTTGGAGACCAGGGCTGCCAAATAGATGCGCTTTGAACTCGCGATATTCAAGCGTCCCAAAATCTAAGCAGACCGTGCAACCGTTTACCTCGGTGGAAATGGCGTGATTGCTGACGCTTTGAATAAGAGTGGTTTTGCCGACGCCTTGAGGTCCTATGACAAGGATTTTCAGATGCCGCATGGTGCTACCCCCTAATGGTTAAGCCGTGGGTTGTGTGGTCTTAAGCCTTAAGGTTTATGTTTTCACGCGATTTCCGCACTCTTTAGTGGAGTACCGAGTAAATGGGTCGCTGGAAATCCGCGCGGTAACAGCAAGCGTGTTGGGCGATGGAGGGATGTTGAGGTTGGAAAATTGGGATTAGTTCATGCGAGGAGGAGGGGAGGGAAATATTGGGATAGGAGGGAGTTCCGGGTTCCTCAACATCCTATCTCCGCGGTTTTGCGTATTGGGGCTTTTTGTCGGCTTGTTACTCTTAAGCCTTACGGCTCAGAGATCATAACGTGAAGGCGCGAAAGGAGGCTCATTTCTAAGCAGGAATTCATTCCTCGACGTAAACGACGGTTACGTATTCGATGATTGCAAATCGGTCTTTGCTTCGTGAAATGAGTTTGAGATCCTCGCGAAGAGCATTTAGGTGAAGGAACCGTTTCAGATAGGTTCGTAGCTGGGTTTTACTTGGGTGGTTGGCAGTGTCACTTCGTATATAGACTTCGTTGTCGGATACTGTAACTGTGATGTCATTAGCGAGTTTCTCGCTGAGAAAGTTAACCATTGCTGTACCTAGCTCATTGCCATGATTGAGCATATTTTGGATTTCAATAGTGATGAAAGTTTTACTAGATTCTGGTTCCGTTGTGGATTTGGACATGAATTTGGTCCCTCAGATGCAAGGATAATGCCCTTACCAAAAGTATGCCCCTTAAAAGTTCTCCTATTCTTCACGCTCAGAGTTTTCCCGACTTTTGGAGGAAGGAGAGAGGTGAAGGGGTGGAGGATTGTCTTCGCGGAGTGCCTGGCGTTTTTCTCGCCACCGGATTATACGTGGAGACAGAGCTCCGAATCCAAGTGTATATCCACTGTAGAGAATGACAACAATGAGATAATAGAATAGGTTGAAGGAGGAGAGGACAAATCCGACAGCATAACCCAAGAGGAACCCGGTGATGGCACGAACGGGATTGCGACTTTCTCGTATCCGTAGCGTTTGAGTGGACCAATCGATGACCGCAGGCAGGCTTATGATAAAAGCCCCAAGGAAGGTTATAGGGTTGATAGGAATGTAGACTAGGAAGATATGGATGTAGAGTGCAAGAACGATTCCGATTAGGAGGGCAGAGCATCGAGCACAAATATGGAGCGTGTGCCCACGAAAAGAGATGGACCAGGTTCGATGCATATAGGGTGGATCGTGATGACTGATAAGTAAGTGGAGTGTATCGAGGATCCGACGTTTTCGTGATTTTCGGGGAGGTTGTTCGGTCACATGAACACCTACATTCGCAACCACTACACAGAGGTTAAAAGATTAAAAATTCACTACTCAACCTAGGGTTTCTTGTAGGGGTGAATGCTAGTATCTTGAAAGGTGATTTGGGTGTCCCCCTCTAGCCTGCTCGCGACTGGAGTAGCCATTGTTGTTCGGGGAAAACTTCTATTGACCTGCGAAACTGAAAAGGGTGCACTTCAGCTACCAGGGTATTTCGTCGAAGAAGGGAAAAGAGCAATTAGTCTTCTTCAAACATTTCTTTCAAAGAACAATCTAAACGAACTCCCCCAACAAACTCTCTATATTTCGGAGATTAAGTTGCGTCATCCAAAAAAAACCGAGGTTACCGGAGTGGTGACAGTGATTAATCTCCCCAAAGCACTTGGAACTAAAATGCTCAACTGTAAATATTTGACCGGAAAACAGCTCTCAAGAGACGAGAGAGCTAATGGTTTGCTAAAAGCCGTTGCCCAATGGCTCAGTAATAGTCTTTAGGCGTCAATGAGAATCCGTAACAATTCAACACTGAAGTAACCCTTAGCGCGAAGATCCTCCAACGGGGTGTGGAGCTTAATCGACACATAAGCTGCTTCCCCTTTTACACCGATCATTTTCTTGTAGGTCTTTTTAAATTCGAGTAAAGAGGTCGTCATAGCTAGGGCACCTGCAGCTTCTTCAGATATTCGAATGAAGACATCGGATTGAATACTCCGTTCAAGAACAAGTCCCATCGGTTGAACACCTTCCTTCTTCATGAGGAGAGGTTCTCCCCCAACGATGAGTTGCAAGCGGGTATCTTTCAAGGCCTTTGTTTTTTCACTAACATCAGGATCAACAAGAAGTTCATCTAGGCGTTGGATATAGGCTTCAACGGGATTTGTCAATGACACTATGGAGGTTTCAGGGAGAACGGATTCCATTGGAGAAGGAGTTGATGAAAAGTCATCGTCCCTAGCCTGCGGAGTAGTTTGTTGTTTGGTCTCGTCTGATTTCTTCCGTTTAAACCATCGCATGATCTTTCATTCCTAAAATACTCTCTTTGCCGTGTGACGGTTAGGGAAGACGGTGGAAGCCATAAAAGCCTGCCGAAGTCCATTTCGAAATCTGGCTGAATAACAGGAAAACGCAGAATCCCCAGAAAAGAGCGGATTTTATAACCGCTATTATTCCAATAGTCAATGGTGAACTACCTTGACGAAAGTAACTGAAATCGTCCACTTTTTTGAACAAAAAATCTCATCAATCCTGACAGTTGATGGTTTCCTCCCGGAAACAAAAAAGGACCGATTCGTAAAGGAAGGGGGGTTCTTCATTCGTGTCGCCGATGGTGATGGCAATGCACAAACCATCAAACTAAGTGATACAGAAATGACCACCCTAATACAGGACGTTAAACTTGCCTTGGAGAACCACCGACACCATAAACTCCAGCTATATGCTGAAATCGATGATCGCCAACGATCTAGTGCAAGCCAGGACTAAACGGAATTCAGCTTTTTGCATGCTTGGCCATGTCGTGAAGGACCTTCTTGGGATCCTTCGCTTTAGTTACACCACTAGCCAATAACACACCATATGTTCCCAGCTTTAGAGCTGCCTTGACATCGTCTCCCGTGGAAATTCCAGCCCCACATAAGGGGATGACCTTATTATTAATTGACTTGATGGTGCTGACTGTTGCAGTGACTACTTCTGGTTGAGTTTGACTAACTGGAATTCCTGTCCCAATCAGTTCAGGAGGCTCAACCGCAATAAAATCAGGTCCTAAAGCAGCAGCGGCACCACTTACAGCTTGATTATTACTGCAAACACAGACCTTCAGTCCCACTTCTTTAGCCCGACCAAGTGAGGCTTCCAAGTCTGAAAGTTTCAGCTGCCGTTCACTATGATTCAGCAACGTCCCAATTGCTCCTGCTTCAACCACTGCCTCAGCAAGAATCGCCCCTGTTCCTCGACCTGGGGTCACCGCATCTAAATGCTGGGCAAAAACTGGAACCTCCGTGGATGATGCCACCCGCTGAAGGTCCGTAAATTGAGGAGCCAAGGCAACACAAACGCCAACTTCATTGCTAACTTCTTCTGCCATCTTGGCTAAGGCTACAGCCTTATCACCCATACTTTCTTTGTATGTTTTGAGATTCACAAGAATCAATGGAGTAGTGAGTTTCATTTCCATCACCTGTCCAATAGGCGAGGAGAGTAGTGCAGGCTTCCCCCGTATAACCTTTACCCAAACTTGAGTAGAAGAATCCTAAACACCTCCTCTGTGGTCACCCATACATTTTTAGTAAGAAAGACAGCGGGAAAAACCCAACCACACGGATGTGATGGATTGTCAACCAATGAACAGATGTTAGAAGAACTCAAACAAATCCGAGAAGCCTTAGTCCCCCCGCCTACACCCCCACCAGAAAAGAAAGGATTATGGCAGGAATTCAAGGAATTTCTGGATCAATATAAAGTCATGGGTTTAGCTGTAGCTTTCATAATGGGATTGTACCTAGGAAGACTCGTACAAGCCTTAGTGACTGCCTGGATTACACCGATTATCAATGTCGTCTTAATAACACTTGGCCTTCTAACGCCAGACCAAGTTTTGCTTAATCCAAGTGCCTATCCACTAGCCTTTAACCCTACATTATTCATCAGTGAACTCATTACCTTTCTAATCGTCGCTGTTGTGATTTTCATTTTGGTGAAATTCTCAAAACGTTTAGGTCTTAAATAAACCATAAACCTTGGTCGGGTTAAAAACCTCAATTACCATCAATAAAAAATGCCATTGTTGAGTAGTTGATAATGAAAATCAAGCTTATTTCTCGATACTGAATTCCCATGCACACCACCATTCATCTGGGTGTGAATCAGGAGGACAACCAAGACACCGCGTCGTGATGCGAGGATCGATAGCTTTGGCAAATTCCGAGTACTCAACCATACCAACGGGTTTACAGGGAAAATCCGGTAATCCTTTTCGTTTACGGGCATCCTGAACGCGACATTTCTCCATGCGAAAAATAAAGTGTGTCTCATCAACCTCTTCAATGGACTGTCTGTTCAGTCGAGTATAGACGCGATACTGAAGAGCTATTTTTAATCCATCTAAGCCTGAATTAGGCTGAATTCCTACTTCATTCATAATCCGTTTTGCTTCAATTGGAGAAAAGACACGCCAAGACTCGGTGTCTAGTTCAATAGCAGTCTCAATATCATACTTTTTTTCGGCAGCAAGAAACCACGTACCATCAATGGCTAGCCAGTTTTTCGCATACATATCGATGATTTTCAGTAGTTCTTTACGGGGAAGGTCTTCAAAGCGAATAGGTTGGGGCAAAAAAGTCGATCCTCCGCTCACTCTTTTCACGTGCAGTTATTTTAGTCTAGCTTGCAGCTATTAAATTAAAATTCTACAGCGAGATCGAGTTCGCGGACGAGTTCTTTGTACCGGTTTCGGACTGTAACTTCAGTGACATGGGCAACTTCTGCAATTTCGCGTTGGGTACGGCGTTCACCTTCCATGATTGCTGAGATGTACAGTGCTGATGCCGCGAGACCAGTGGGGTCTTTACCAGCGGTGATGCCTTTCAGTCGGGCGTCTTCAAGGATTTTGACAGCACGGCGCTGTACACGATTACTCAAGCCCAAGCTTTGGGCGAATCGCGGAATGAAGTTGGCTGGTTGTGAAACTGGCATCCTTACATCGAGTCGACGCAGGAGTAAGCGGTAACAGCGACCTAGTTCTTTTCGGTTGATACGACTATGGTGAGCGATTTCGTCAAGGGTACAAGGAGCCTCGCGAAGCCGACAGGCCGCGTACATGGCTGCAGCAATCATTGCGTCGATACTTCGGCCGCGGATGAGTCGACGTTCAAGGGCTCGTCGATACATCACTGCGGCGGTGTCTTTTACAGTACGGGATACACCGAGTTGACTAGTCAGGCGGTCCAATTCACTCATCGCATTGGCGAGGTTACGTTCAATACTTGAATGGACGCGTGATCGACGCTGCCATTTTCGGAGGCGATAGATTTCAGCGCGTCGATTGGAGGAAATTTGACGACCCGCTGCATCACGGTTGCGCCAGTCAATCATGGTGCTTAGATCATGATCTTGCAGAGCATAATTAATGGGACTTCCGGTGCGAGCGCGTTTATCACGTTCTTCCGTAGTGAATGCTCGCCATTCAGGACCTGAATCAATCGTGTTAACATCTAGGACTAACCCACAATTCGCGCAGGTTAGTTCTCCTCGACTCTCATCTCGGATTGCCTCCCGTTCACCGCAGTCAGGACAGGGAGGGTGTTCCTGCGAATCTTGGAATTGCCGATGTTTTTCATGGATCGAGGAATTTTCTTCCATCATGCATTCTTCTCCTAATATATGGTTAGGGAAGTTTAGGATGTCTTTTCAGCATCTTGTCTACAGACTCTAAGTGTTTCAAGGTGACCAAGAGGTTCAAAAAGGAACCTGGAGTGTCAAGATATCTAGCGGAGTAAGGTGCTATTCGCCGCGTTGCTCATCGATAACCTTTTAAACTTTCCCATTTATTTTCTAGTTGAACAAATATTTAAATGTTCGCTTTTTCTTCACACTAACTCAAGAGGCGCAACACATGGGACTGGGAATAAGTAAGTGGTGTCAGTTCTGACTTAGATCTCAACTTGAAGGTCAAGAACCCGAACCATTTCCTTGTACCGATTGCGAACAGTGACCTCGGTCACACGAGCCACTGCTGCAATTTCCCGTTGGGTCCGACGTTCACCCTCTTGAATCGAGGCGATATATAACGTCGCAGCAGCAAGACCAGTGGGATCCTTGCCTGCAGTGATGCCTTGGGCCTTCGCTTTATCGAGAATATCAATCGCTCGCCGTTGCACCCGACTTGAAAGATCCAAAGCTTGAGCAAAGCGTGGCACGAAGTCAGTTGGTTGTGAAATGGGAACGCGCATATCGAGTTTCCGTAGAAGCAGCCGATAGCAGCGACCAAGTTCTTTGCGGTTAATGCGACTATGATGAGCAATCTCATCTAGTGTTCGAGGGACTTGACGAAGTCGACATCCAGCATACACACAAGCTGCAATCATCGCTTCAATGCTGCGTCCACGAATGAGATGGCGTTCAACAGTTCGACGGTATAAGATTGCTGATGCTTCTTTAACTGGACGGGGAACACTGAGTTGGCTGGTGATACGATCTAGCTCACTCATGGCCCGTGCTAGATTTCGATCGATACTGGAATGGACTCGTGTCCGGATTTGCCACTTGCGGAGCCGATAAATTTGAGCCCGTAAACCTGGAGCTAGTTTACGTCCATTAGCGTCCCGATCTCGCCAGTCGATGGTTGTGCTAAGGCCCTTATCATGTCGAGTATAATCTATGGGAGCTCCGGTTCGCGCCCGTGCGTCACGTTCTTCGCTAGTAAAAGCTCGCCATTCTGGACCCTGGTCTACCATATGAGAATCAAGGACCAGTCCACAGTGCGTACAAATTACCTCACCTCGGACGGGATCACGAATGACATCCGAGTTGCCACAGTCAGTACAGTTGGCTACTATGGCGTCGGGCTCGCGTTGACGTTGGGCGCGAGGAGATAGTTCGGAATAAGCAGGATTTGCCAT
>JABXGS010000113.1 GCA_016550425.1 archaeon | reverse complement strand
TATCATCTCATTAACAACAACAGAGAAAGGGAAACTTCGGACGAGTCGAGCGCATATGACCAGGTGTTTGCATATTGCTGATTTAGTCGGTGCCACTCACGTAACCTTCCACTCTGGTTCGCGACAAGGCGGAGCAAGGGTTCAAAATCGCGTCACACAACGATTGAAAGAGATCATGACTAAGGTTAAGGATGAAGGCATTTCCGCTGTGCCGGTCCCGGAAGTGGCAGGTAAAATCGCTGGATTTGGAAGCTTCGATGAGGTCTGCCATGCAGCGGGTGATGCCGGATGCTTGTTTTGCTGGGATTTTGCGCATGATTTTGCCCGTGGAGGCGATGTCACTAACGAGGATGGTATTCTTCGTCGCCTTGAATTAGTTGAACGAGAAATCGACCTTTCGCGGTGGCGCCTCCCCGTGCATCTTTCAGGAATTTTTGCAAATCGTCGTGGAGAAGTTCGTCATACCCCCTTAGATGGTGGGAGTAATGTTCCATGGAAGCTATTTCTCTCCGTGCTTCAGGAACAGAATTTCATTAACAAAGTCAGTATTGTTTGTGAATCAAAATCTGATGACCGGAATGGGTTAGATTTCCGAGTAGAACAAGCAGGCTTGATTCGAGACTTTCTTAAGAATGGTCAAATTGATAAGAGCTATGTGCCTAAACGTCCTTCCCTAAGCCAATTCTTTTCAAAATAGGGTCCTTACTAGAGGTACCTAATAGAAAAAGAGCAGTTTGTTTTATTCAGGAATATTTACGGATGCCGATTAACGAAAATTAGGTTGAAGGAAAATTATCCAAGTCATTTGATCCATCCCTCAGAATCTAAAGCAAAAGAAGAACCAGATTATTTCAAAGAAGCATATAAGGTCCAGACTATAATCCAGCCTAATCAAAAACCATTTCTGGCTTTGGTGCTACTGGTTCTTCCTTCGGAGCTGCAAGCTTCAAGGCCTCCTTTATGATTTCTAAGGCCTTTTCTCTGTTATTTGGGTCAATCGCCACCATTCCATATGCTTTGATACCCAGTATCCGTTGCACTAGCTGTGGGGATAATGCTCCAGGAAGATCCTGTTTATTCGCAATTGCTAGAAGCTGAGCAGCAATATCTTTTCGGCGAATAAGATCGATGATATCTTTACTGTTTAGTACGTTCTCCAAGGTTGAATCCGTAACAAGAAGAATAATGCGGCTACCACGGAAGTACAACTCCCATAACTTCCGAAATCGATCTTGTCCCGCAAAGTCCCAAGTGGAAACTTCATATGTGCCAATCCGAGCACCTTCGATTTTTTGAATGTCAATCGCGATGGTTGGGACATAACTTGTGGGAGGAACTCCTCCATTGAGGAGGGTGACTAAAGTGGTTTTGCCAACGCCACCGTAGCCGATGATGCTGACTTTGAGAGTTGTAGTGACGTAGTCATCGACTTTGTCCATGAAGGCTTCGTATTCGACTTCGTAGCTGATGACACGGCGGAACTCGTAGGTAACGCGGTCGATTTTTTCGCGGAGTGTGTCGTCATCGTCAACGCCTTCCGCACAGAGGACCACGATCCCACGACCGAGGGGTTTGCCGATATATTTGATTGGACCGATTTCTTCGATGATGGTGTCTTGGGCTTCCTTAACACGACTAGCAAAATCCTGCATTTCTTTGATGTTGACAGTGATAATCCAGAATTTTTTCTCGACGACCATTTCGTCGCGGGCGTCAATGATGTAGACGTGATGTATCATCCGGATCCCCTGACAGTGGCTTCCGCTTACTTTTCTTAATCGGGGTCGAAGCTATTTCAACTTTGTGTCGCTAGTCTCAATAGATTAAGAATTTTTTACTTTTGGGTAAAGTTAATGAAAGGGCGTGTACCTGAAGCTGTGTAGGGTCGAGACCTATGGAAGTAACGATTCTTGGCAGTGGGGCGTCTCTGCTTTCTCCGGACCGTGTATCTTCTGGTTTAATGATTGAAACCGCAGGAGACCCCCTGATCTTTGATATGGGTGCGGGTGTACTTCACCGGCTTTCATGTAGTCTTGAGGATATCACTAAAATCGAACATGTGTTCATTAGCCATTTGCATGTGGATCATGTCTCGGATTTGGTCGCATTCTTGCAGAGTTTGTGGCTATCGGGATATGACAAGACTTTGAATGTGTATGGACCTGAAGCGGTCCAGAAAATGGCCTTTTCACTTGCGGATGTGTTTCCGTACCTGAAGGGTAAAGTCAAACTCAAGTATCATAAGGTGGAACCCGGGTTCTTGGTGAAGGTGAAGGACTGGTCGGTTCTCGCTTTTCCTGTAGATCATGGTGATTTCGAAGCTTACGGTTTCCATATGGAGGCTGAAGGGAAACGGGTTGTCTATTCGGGGGATACCAGACCCTGTCGAGAAGTAATCAAACATGCGAAGGGTGCCGACCTGTTGATTCATGAATGCTCGTTACCCGATCGAATGAAAGAGATTGCCACAACACACACAACCCCCGGGGACTTGGGACGGCTTGCCGCGGAAGCAGAAGTCAAAGCACTAGTCTTAGTTCATTTGTACCCAGAGTTATTAGAGGAACTAGGAGATGCCTTACGTAGCATTCGCACTTCCTATTCTGGAAAGATCATCGTTCCTCGAGATACCCAAATCATCACATTGTAAGAAGAATTGAAGAATCTCTTGGGATTGATGAATGATGAACCTTAAGCAGTTTGAAGAAATGTTGGATCATGCAAAACCAATCGAAGAATATATGCATACTTGCTCTGACGAATGTCGCCCTAAGTATGAGGCTCGACGTTTGGAATATAGTCTGAAACCTGAGACACTTGAGAGTCTCAAAGAGGTTGCCGATCAAATTGTAGTTGTAGCTATTGGGGCTGAGTGGTGCAAGGATTGTGTTGCGAATATTCCGGTCCTCGACCTAATCCATGAAGAGACCGGGATGCCTGTCTATATCCTTGATGGAGTAAAAACCGACCCCCTCAACCCAAACCGCAAATGGGCTGTACCCCCCAGCCCTCCGGAAGTCAACAAGCTGAAAATTAAAGCCATTCCCACCATTCTCCTATACACACCTGATGGCGTCGAGATTGCGCGGATTATCGAGAATCCTCAAATTCTTCCCACGCTCGAAGAGGAATTACTGTATCTCATAGAAAATTATGTCACCTAGATAAACGAGATCTTTATTGAAATCTAATGGATATTAGTAATCATCTTCATGTGGTTTAGGTTTTGTAGGTCCACCGTTTTCGAAATGAAGTAAGCCTGTGCCAAAAGATCTAAAATGCGTTCGACGATCTATATCACGTCTGATTCGTTCTAAATCCTTGGGTACCCGATCTCGGGGAAGTGCCATAAACACAACAAATAGGATGCAGAAAAAGCCCCAGAGTAGTGCGAAAAGGGGATTTAGAAGGAGGAGATATAGGAAAAATAGTGAAAACAATAATAGTAGTATTAGGATACAGGTTTCTCGACGTTTTTGGTTTGTCGTTAGTCTGGGTCTAGTCTCTTTTTCCTTTGAAATCCCAATCACCCTAATCCTCCCCTAGAAATTTTCCTTTATTAAATTTGTCAATCTGATAAGAGGTGTATTGGTTCTTTCTTTACATTTATCATAGGCTCTCCTAAAGGCTTTAAATCCCAAGTAATGGAATCCGCTGGTGGGAGCGAACGATGTCATACAGGATATGTCCACGATGCTCAGGTTTTGTGGAAGTAAGACGTACTGGTAACCATTTCATGGTAATCTGTAAAGAATGCGGGGCAAGCCACCAGACCAGTCCTGGAGAGGCTGGGGATCCAGTTGCAGCGTATTTACGCTTTGTGGACGTCATGGAAGCCGGGGAACCTACCCAAAAGGCTAGAGTGAACGGTAAGCCCCATAGACCTCGCCATAAAAAGAAGGTCGATACACCATTGAAATCCAAAGAGGAGTGGGAAAAACAGCTTAGAGTAGCCGGAGTGACCTCTTTCAGTCGATTACCAGAAGTACTACAGCGGATTCTTAGGGATTCCGCCTATCGATTAGTCAAATACCGACAGTTCTCCGAGACTGCGCCTGAACCAGGGTGTTTGATTGATGCGGCACCAATCGATGACCAATTAAAGGCAACCCTAAAACGGCAAGGTGTAACCCAACTCTTCGCTTTTCAAGAAAAAGCCATCCAGCACATTCTAAATGGTCAGGATGTGGTCGTCTCTGCACCAACAGCAACCGGAAAAACGGAAGCCTTTGCTCTACCTGTGATTCAACAAATCTTGGAAAACCGAGTTGGCTGGGGACCTCTTCGGCCTGCAGAACAACGTGCTGTTGAAGCCATTTTCATCTATCCCACAAAGGCTCTTGCACGCGATCAAGCGGGAAAACTGGCAGTCCTCGCATCGAGTGTTGGGCTGGATGTTGCGGTGCTTGATGGAGACACACCCAAATCAGAAAGAGCAGCAATTTTCAAACAGCCACCTGACATCCTGATTACTAATCCTGATATGCTTCACCTACATTTGATTCGACAGCGTGACCCCATTCGAAGACTTGTTCGCACAGCTAAGCATGTTGTGCTAGACGAACTGCATGTTTATGTGGGAGCTTTTGGGTCAAACGTCCATTTCCTTCTCCGAAGGCTTCAACGGATTTGTCCCCCTCTGCAGCTGATTGGAGCATCTGCCACTGTTGCGAATGCGCAAGAATTTGCTGAGCTCTTGTTTGACCGTTCAGTAATGAGTATTCATTGTGAAACTGGAAAAAAGGGAATCATCCATTTTCTTATGCTTTATCCAGAACGTGTGAGTCAAAGCACAATGATTGCTGGGGTTGCCCGAGAGTTAGTTCGCTACGATCTAAAGACCCTTGTTTTTGCGAATACACACAAGAATGCAGAGGTCATCAATCTAATCTCACGACGTACACAACTAAAGAGTGCCGTTCATCGCGCGGGTCTTCCAATGACCTATCGTCGCCAAGTGGAGGACGATTTTCGTCGGGGAGAACTAGACTTACTGGTTTCAACACCCACCCTCGAGTTGGGAATTGACATTGGAGACCTAGAAGGTGTTGTATCAATGTTAGTAGGGATAACTCGATTGACCCAACGGATTGGGCGAGCAGGAAGAAAAGGGCAAGAAAGCATTGCCATCTTAGCACTTCGTCAAAATGATGCTATTAGCACCTACTATCGTGAGCACCCTGACGACTATTTTATGGATATTGACCCGGCATATGTTGAACCGCATAATGAGGTAGTGGCGTACCACCAATTAATGGCAGCCGCCCTTGATATGCCGATTGACCAGGAGGAATTCGCAGAATTTCAAGCTATACTTCAACTGTTGCTTAAGGAGGGATTCTTGACAGAATCGAAAAGCAAGTTAAGACCGGATATCATCCAGGCCCGCCGTATTTTGGCTCGTTACTCTATCCGAGGAATTGGGGATAGTGTGAAGATCATTCAGGATGGAAAGATCATCGGTGAACGCCAGATGCCGATTGCCATGGGTGAACTGCACCCTGGAGCTTACTATTTACTTGCTGGCACTACCTTTGAATCCTTGGAATTCGAATATCGTCATGGCGTTGGAAGAGCTGTTGTTAGGAGATTACCCCCTAATCACCGTGAGATGACTCAACCCATCCGGCATGTTAACCCCGAAATTATCCGTGTACTGGACACAAGGCAAGTGTATGGCATGACCGTGCATTATGCGGACTTGCGGATGACCGAGGTTATTACCGGTTATGTAATCAAGGACATCTACACGGATAGAATTGTGAAAACTAAGGATCTTGACCAACCGTTGGAATTCACTTATCCAACGAAAGGTTTCTTTTTCACGGCCCCACATCCCATGTCTGCGGTCAAAGAGGCTGCCAAACAGATTCAGGTTTCAAAGAAGCCTCTTGATAAGGAGAACGAAATTACTGAAGAGGAACTCATCGTAGGTGGGTTTCATGCCCTTGAACATACATTGATTGAAAGCAGTGATATGCTGACAGGCGGTGGGCGAAACGC
>JABXGS010000112.1 GCA_016550425.1 archaeon | reverse complement strand
TATGGCATCCCCGCGGTGACCTTGGAAACGTATGGAAATGAATCAGCTTGGGGACACAGTATTTGGGACTATTTTAACCCAAGCGCAGACCAAGTTCTGAACAACTGTTACCGTGTCCGTGACGCTATTTTTTCCATGGCTGCTGTTATCATGGACGAACCTGGAGAACCAGCTATTGTGGTTCCAGGCGTTGTTTCTAGTTTTGTCTATACTTCTGTTTCCGTGTATATTGATGCGAGTAAAAGTGGATTTCAACTGCTGCTCTTGGAATATCGGTACAATCCCGCGCAGAATCAAAATTGGGTGGGGCTTCCATTAGTCCATCGGGAAGGAAATCGATATGAAGCATTGGTTCCTGCCTTGGCTCTTGGTGGTAATGTTGAACTACATGTGTACGGATATGATTTCGCTGGACATGTGATTTATTCGGATTCGGTATTCTATTCGATTTCCCCTTTCATCTTTGTGGGACTTGTCATAACCATTGTTATTCTTGTAATTGTGCTTGGGGTGGCTATTTGGGTGATTATTCACCTGCGCCGTCACCAACTAACGTAGATAAACACGAAAGCAAGCCTTTTGGGTAAGGTCTAGCTAAAAGGTTCCATCTTTTGTCTTCAAAGGAGCCTCCTCTTATGCCCAAAAAAACCGATCAACTAATTGCCGTAATCGATCTTGGCACGACTGGGAATCGTTCCGTCTTATTTAATCTGAAAGGTCAAGAAGTTGCCAAGGCATACCGTGAGTTCCCAACTATTACCGATGAACCTGAACAAGCAGAACAAGATACACAGGATTGGTGGAAAACAACCCAAAAAACGATGCACGAGGTAATCAACCGGCATGGAATTGACCCCAAGAAGATTATTGCGGTTTCTGTGGTGACTCAACGTGCAACACTAGTACCCCTTGACAAAGAAGGAAACCCGCTAGCACATGCTATAACTTGGATGGATATGCGAATTTCTCCCTCAGCGGAGCAATCTGAAGAAATTATCAAACAACGAGTAAGTCTCCGGCGAGCCCTTTGGTTCAAAGATATGATTCCTGGCATATTCAAAAAGACCTGGAAATTTGTGATGCCTGATGCTTTCCTTTACTATCGGCTTACTGGCAATCTTGGTTCGGATTTGACAAATCATGGGTTTGGGCTCCTTGACAATGAGACGTTTACTCTCGATGAGAAGTTGGGTGAGGAACTTCAGCTACCTATTTCGTTATGGCCCGACTTGGTTCACTCAGGAACAGTTATCGGGGAAATAAACCAAACAGCTGAGAAGGATACAGGTCTTTTAGCTGGAACTCCAGTAATCGTTGGTGGAGGAGACCAACAATGTTCGGTCTTGGGATTAGGTGTTCTGAAATCTGGTGATGCCAAACTCACCCTTGGCACCGGATCTTTTATTGTTACACCGGTAGAAAAAATCCTCAAAGATCCTCTGGGTGTCCTATTCAACCACCCCCATGTTCTGCCTAATCAACGGGTTCTCGAAGGCGCCCTTCCTGGAACCGGGACCATTCTTCGCTGGTTCCGAGATGAATTTGGACATGTCGAGTGTGCTGTTGCTGAACGACTCGGACGAGATCCTTATGATTATATCATCGCTGAGGCAGCTCAAGCGCCGCCTGGTTGTGATGGAATTAGTGTTTTTCCCTTCTTCACATGGAGTATGGGAAAAATCCAAGGTCTCGGATTTCAGCACACACGCGCTCATATTGCTCGGGCAATCTTGGAAAGTGTAGCCTATGCGATTCGCTTTGTCATCGACACAATGTTTTCGGTAGGTGTGACAATTAATGAGCTCCGCCTTGATGGAGGTGGTGCACGGTCCGCCCTTTGGCGGCAAATTCAAAGCGATGTCTCTGGTAGACCTGCAATATATACTCATGTGGACGAAGGTACTGCCTTAGGCGCTGCAATTCTTGCTGCTGTTGGGCTCGATTTGTATGCATCTCCTGAACAGGCAGTCAAGACGATGGTCCATGAACAGGAAAAGCATACACCTAACCAGCAATATTCCGAGGCTTATAATAAGGGGTATTCTCAGTTTCAACAAACCGTGATGAATAATCTCCAGGAAATTCTCAAACATGTCTAAACAAAAAGGGTGAAGTTAATGGATGCATTGAAAGCAATTTTAACTCGAAAATCCATTCGAGCATTTACTGAACAAGAACTCTCCGATGACCAAATCCAAACTCTCCTTCAAGCGATGGTCGCTAGTCCCAGTGCAGGCAACCGACAGCCTTGGCGAATCTATGTGGTCCGGGATACATCACTCAAAAAGAAACTCGCCATCGGAGCTTATGATCAGCAATTCATCATCAAAGCCCCTGTAGTCTTTGTTGTGTGCCGAGTTCCTGATGAATCTGGAGCCCGTTATAAAGACCGTGGTCGAAACCTCTATTCAATTCAGGACACTGCAGCTATGACTCAGAATCTCTTACTCGCAGTGCATAGTATGGGATTAGGAGGTTGTTGGGTTGGGGCGTTTAATGATAGTGCAATTGCGGCAGCAATTAAGTGTCCGTCCGGAGTATTGCCTGTTTCGATAATTCCGGTGGGTTATCCAGATGAATTACCGCAAACCCGACCACGTCGCTCAATTGATTCAGTCGCTCATTTCATACCCTAGCATCTATTTCTCCTACATTTGCTTCTGTAGGATTAGTAAAATGCAAAGTGGATAGACCCAGATAATCGCTGTTATTGCTGAGATGATTTCAGGAATCGCAACACCAGTGAACGGGAGAAGATTCACGTAATAGAAGACCCAAATCAGCGCACTAATCAAGGCGAGAGCGAACGCGATTACACCTATCAAGCGAAGATGTTTTTCTTGCATCAACCGAATGCCATAGATCATACCTGCCACCAAGAGAGTTACGAAGAATCCCGCGGAAACAATGAAATGTGTATATCCAAAGCCTTCATGGAACACGCCAATAGCGATTAGAAAAAACTGGGCAATCGTTAATAGAATCGCTGCAATAATGCCAATCACAGATCTTTCGAAGACTTGGTGACGAATTAACCAAAAGGTCAATACCAGCGTGAAGAGACCAGCAAGGATAAGGCCCGAATTAAAAATTGGTGCCGCTGGATTCACGCCAGGGGTTCCATTTGAACCGCCTAGCATCCAAGGATGTCCCAAATCACTTAGAGCATTTGTCAACCAGTTAAACCAAGGGGACAGTAAAATCGCGGTAATAATCCCTATCAAAGCAATAAGAGGACCAATTATGCCGCAGAGTCCTGAAAAACGTGTGGAAATAAGGAATTCTAACACCGGATGTAATTCTTTTTGCTCTTCTTTTTCTGACAAGATAATCTACCCTTAAAGAATTCAGTTATACTCGCTTAGGCGCGAAGATAATGATAAGACTTCCGCAAACAAAATTCTGAAGAAATCACAAAAAATGGTAAAACAACTCTAAAGTTAACTAAAAAAATCGAAAACTGATTTACAGGAAATATACTAAATAGAGTCTTTTATTCTTGAATGAAGGGCTTTAGTTCATTGGGTAACGGTTCACCAATAGTTTGAAACTCTGCGGCCAGGGTTTTCATGAACGTTACTAACAGATTGTGTCTCGGTACCGCAAGGGCTTTTCCAGTTTTGGTTGACATACGGTTTTTTAGTTTTAGCAATTTTCGGTCTATGTGCTCAATAGTCCCATGAAGCCCTCGTTGTTGCACGAGGCTTTCTGCAATAGTTCTAGCCAGTCCTAGTGCCCCCATAGCATCTAGCTTGTCAGCATCACTAAGGATTTTCCCCTCAAGAGAATCGGGCGTCTTATTTTCGCTAAACCTGTGGGTCCGAATCGCTCCTGCCACCTGGGACAATTTCTCCTTTGGAAAGGCAGTGGTCGCCAAAAAGGCTACGGCCATATTCGCCCCAATCTCAGCATGGGATTCACCAGTCACCTCTTCCTCAGGTCGACCAATATCATGAAGTAATGCTGCAGCCTCAAGAACCTCCAAATCCGCTCCTTCTTTTTGCCCGATTAGCATACTCAGTTGACGTACTCGTAATGTGTGTTCATAGGAATGGGCTCCGCGTTTACCCACACAAATCGCATTGTAAGCGAATTCTTCAATTGCACCCACAAGTCTACTGTCCATAATGATTCACCGAAACCATAGAATCTACTTTCCTAAAATCAAAATACCGGATAAATAATTAGCCCAAAAACGAGTTTAAAGAACTCTCAGGAATACGTCATTTCATAAAACTAGACGTAAACTATAAGGGTGTAGTCTTAACGAAGATAATTACACGAATTCATGGGTGTTAAAACAGCATGGCTTTAATCGGGTTTCTTCTGCTTTTAATCGGCGGCATATTACTCCTCTTTTCAGGACAATCCATCGCCTTGGACCCTCTTTACGCAACATTCCTAATAGACTTCATTAACGCAATTTTAGGACCACCATGGGGAGAACAAATTGTCGGGGCCCTAATTATCATCACTAGCTTAGGGGGTATCCTTATCATCATCGGTTCAATCCTTTGGTATGCAGCAGGGTCTGGCATTTTTGCGACAATCGGTCGCATTATTGTTTCACTCGCTACCTTTTCGGCTTTCTTCTATGTAGCAATGGAGCTTCTAAACGCCTTTGCCCTCGGTATCTTCAGTCAACCTATTGATGTCATCTTAGCCTATTTCTTGGGTCTGGGGATTGGATTCGCTAGTGTCATCATGATACTCATTGGGAACTTCATTGGAGCTGGACGTAAGAAGAAAGAACCAGAATCATATGAAGATACCAGTGAGGCCTAATCGCGTCTTTAAGTACTATTGCTTCTTCTTTTCATGTTTCAGAGTCTCTGGTACGATGAGTAAGACGATTAGGAACGCGATGGCATTCATTAGAAGGGCAAAGACCAAATTACTTCTCAGCGTGAAGAATACAAACTGGACCAATGCTCCACCAATAATAGGTCCAAATGCCTGTCCAATTGAATTCGCTGTGGCAATCGTTGACATAGCACGACCACGGCGTTCAGCTTTACTCAGATCAGCGGCAGCAGCATAGCCTGCCGTGGAAATGAGTGGATAGAGAGGAATGAACCATAACAACATGGCAACAAATGGATCAAAGATAAACAAATACACCAACATAAACATGGCATAGCCAGCAAATCCCACGAGGATTACTGGTTTTCGTCCAATTCGATCACTACCATGTCCTGCGGCCAGGGTCACACCTAACCCAAAGAGCGAAGCAAACCCATTAGCAATTCCAATCATTAAGGGTGTTCCCCCAATCTCTGATACTAGGTAGACTCCAAAGAAGTATGCAAAACCGTTCACACCAAGGCTGCTAATAGCCACAGCTGCAGCTAAAACCAAGAGAATCCACGTTAGTGGTTTCCACCAAGGTCGGGGAATAATTTCTGATCTCGATGGAACTTCTTCTGGTTGTGAAACGCGAGTTGTCTGGGGGATTTCCCGGACAATGATACCGATCATCAATGCTCCAGCAATAAACGCAAACCCGCCAAGCAAGAATAAGCCTGACATGCCAATGAGAGTAAACAGAAATCCTCCTGTGAAAGCTCCCACAGACCATCCGACACTACTTGTTGCTAGTAATAATCCCACTGCACCTCCCTTGAAAGTCCGTGCTTCCGTGAGGTAGGCATTCGCCATCGGAACTGCTGCGAGTGAGAACAAGTATGCAACGCAAGTGACGACGAGAAACGTGAAGCTATCCTGGATGAAGATATACAGAAAGAAACTAATGGTCTGAGCAATAAATCCTAGAATAATGAAGGGGATGCGGCGGTGCCATCGATCGGATAATGAACCCCAAAAGTATACACCCAATAACCCGATAAGAACAGGAAGTCCACCAATGAGACCGATTAGGAGAAAAGCCGTTTCGCCAATCCCCGCAAAGAGGTAGAAACTCCCAAATTGCCAAAAAATTGAAGCCGCGAAATGGTATAATGAAAATCCTAACAAAATGCCCCAGATGTAGCGTTGGGGAACTTTGGAACTAGACAATGAATCGCTAATCTCTTCGCGACTACCCATACGCAGCCATGCCAGCATCCGATTCAAAAAGCTATGCCTCTCGACCATTTTCACCATTCAATTCCAATTTCCAATGATTTTTTATGACACAACTGAAGTCAACAAGATGTGACCACCAAAAAAACCAAGCAATCGGTCGATCTTGCTCCGGCTTCGCTAGCGACTCCCGAACGGATTCAAATATTTCAACGAGTGTTAATGCAGTGGTATCAGGAAAATGGACGGGACCTCCCCTGGCGGAGTACTCGCGATCCGTATCAAATTTTGGTTTCAGAAATCATGTTGCATCAAACCCAAGTCGACCGTGTGATTCTCAAATATCACGAATTCCTTACTGCCTACCCAACATTCGAAGCTCTCGCTGCAGCACCTCTGGAAGAAGTTCAGCAATTGTGGCGTCCACTTGGCTATAATTTCCGGCCAGGTAGGCTTCATCAAATCGCCAAATTCGTTGTTACTAGTATGAATAGTCAGCTTCCCAACACACTTGAAGAGCTTATGGCTTTGCCGGGAATTGGGCGCTACACTGCAGGTGCGATTCTAAATTTTGCCTTTCATATTGATGCCCCCATTCTTGACACCAATACCCAACGAGTCCTCAAACGCTATTTTGGTATTTCAGGCGACCCATTCCGGATGCCCGCTAAAAACCAACTTTGGAAGCTTGCGCAGGAAGTGATTCCTCCCAGCAAAGGCTATGTTTTTAATCAAGCTCTATTAGACTTTGGTGCCCTCCAATGCCCTGCCCGTACTCCAGACTGTTCTTCTTGCCCTTTACTTCAAAGTTGTCCTTACGGTAAAACACAGTTAAAGAAAATTACTTAGCTGGTGCTCTGGGGTAATTGATGAATAAAATACCCAAAATGACCAAAGATAAACCAATAATGAAAGTAGGGTAGATGGGTTCATGGAGCAAGAGAAACGAGAAGAGATTGCCGAAGACGGGGACTAGAGCGATAAAGACTGCAGATTTACTAGCGCCAAGGTTTTTAATTCCCAGGAAGTAGAAAAGGAATCCTAAGACAGTGACAAAAATTCCCATATAGAGGATGTTCAACCAGAAGGTCAAATCCACCATGAGGGGAAGGGTCCAGAACTGTTCAAACATGGCTCCAATGAAAAAGATCAGTGTTCCAAAGAAAATCCCCATAGCGGTGGTTTCGAGGGAGGTCCGGTTCCTCATGACGGTTTTGCCCAGGATGGAATACAGCCCCCAGGTGAACATGGCGCAAATGAGAATGAGATTCCCAATCAAGTACTCAAATTGAAAAGCGAGCAGAGCTTGAATGCCAACAACGAACACAATTCCAATGAAGCTGAATAGAAATCCGATGTATCGCCATTTTGGGGTCAAACGTTCGGAAAGAAGAATGAAGGCCAGCAGACTCACTGTAACCGGATTAATGCCAGCAATAATAGATCCTTGGGCTGCCGTTGTGAACTGCATGCCAATGAGGAAGAGTATGCCATACCCGAAAATGCCAATCAGTCCTAACAAAAAGAAGAACCCGATATCTCGTGCAGTGTAGGTTTTCATTGATTGTGGTTGGGTGGCTAGCATCAAGGGGATGAAAATCAAGCTTGCAGTGAAAAAGCGAAAGAACCCTACTGTCATGGGAGGGGCTACGGTGACAACGATTTGGGCTGAGACCCAGCTTCCACCCCAGAAAATCATCGCTAGAATAAGCAGAATGTAGTATTTCACAGCACTGAGATTCAATTTAGGGGTGGCTCCTCGAATTGAAGCCACACTTCACCTCGTGAGCTAAAAAATGAATGGATTCGACAACCCTACTCGCCAAAGAGGGTTGTCTGATATGAGCTAAGTCTGCGTCTTGACTGCGGATTGACAGTGCTCCGTTGCATCCATGGACGGCTGGGATGCTTCTCTAATGTAAACGTGTCAGTGGTGTTCTGACGATGATGGTGGATGAGCACGTGGAACCGATGGCGAGCCGCTTGACCGATTCGGAGGGGCGGCTTTGACTCACGCTTGGGGGCATCGGCACTAGCCACGACAGCAACCTGATGAGCAAAAGCGAGTTGTTTTATTTGTGCAGCAAGCTGGGCACGGCGAAAGACACGGGGATCGGTGACGGAGTCCAGTGCTGCTGATGTGTATGTATCGCCTTCTTCTTCCTCTTGTACGAGGTGTGTAAGACCATTGATGAACAGAATCGGGGCATCGAACCCATGAATCGTGTTTGGTGCTTCGCCGAGGAGTGATAACAACTGGTCTGTGGTAAAGGCACGCGCGATGTGAAGTCGTTGCAGATGAGTAGTAGGGGCTGCTGAAAGGGATGCAGTTTGGAGCTTGTTGAGGATGTTGTCTGGACGAATTTTGTTGTTGGCATCGATGACGGCGACGTGTCGGTGGGGACCATAATGCAGAAGGGCGGTAGCGATGGCTTGTTGTAGCAGGCTCGTACAGTGTGGGCTGCCAAAAATAAGGTAGCTGAGCCCGGCTTCAAAGCCGCCATCCAAGAGCTCATCGAGGAGGGGGCTGGCTGTGGGGCATTTGGTTTCTTGATGTTGTACCATTGAGAAGGCTGTCTGAAACATCCTGTTCATCTTCTAAGGAATTCGTGTTAGTCTCGTGTATGGTGCGAAATCTGCTGTTGAATAGGTGACAAAAACCCTCAAAAACCCGCAAACCTACACACTCACTGAGTGTGTTTGGTTCTTATGGCGTATCATGCAAGTGCCCAATTCTATGATCTCTTTGCACAAGGTAAGGAAAAAGAAAAGGCATTTTATCGGATGCTAGCCCAAGAAGCGGGTTCTCCTGCGCTGGAATTGGGCGTTGGGACTGGTATTTTCGCTTTTGCCTTAGCAGAGGATGGAATTACTGTAGTGGGATTGGAGCAGTCACGAGAAATGCTCCAGGAGGCACGAAAGAAACTGCAAAAAGCGCCTGCAGAAATAGCCCGTCGTCTTCTGTTTATTGCAGGGGACATTAGTAATTTTCAGCTAGACCAAAAATTCCGGATTATCTATGTCCCATCCGGGAGTTTCCAATACCTTGTGACCCGGAAGCAGCAATTAGGCTGTTTGCGAAGTGTAAAAGCTCATCTTCACAAGGAGGGTTCTTTTGTCTTCGATGTATGGGTCGGAGAATCCGATACGAGTGGGACTTGGCGGCGCCTGGAAACTGCGGCATTACCAGAGGGTGGTGCAGTAACCCGGTCCATTTCAACGAGGCTTGAATCTTCAAAGAAATTGATAGATACGGTTCTTCGATTCGATATTCAGGATGAGGAAGGACGAATTTCGGAGACTTTGTTTGATTGGTCTCAGCTCGCGGTCCTTTCTGTAGAGGATGTGAAATTTTTACTAGCTGAATCGCACTTTCAGGTTGAAACGCTCTATTCTTCCTTTTCTCGAGAGCCTTGGACGCCTGAATCATCTCGGGCAATATTCGTTACAGAATCAGTTTAGTCTTTGAACTCACTATCAAGTAAAAAAAACTCGGTAGTCACCGAGTTTATTGAAACTGTGAGTTCTTGTTTGCTAGAAGAATAGTAAGGCAATAACAATGAGTGCCAAACCAATAAAGAGCAGACCCTTTTCCATGAAGTGGCTGAGCGCGGTTTTTGGACCCTGATGGGCCCATTGGTAGAGATAAGTCCAACTTCCGAGAATCAATAAGAGTCCAATCAAAGCCATGACATTACCTATCAGTGATAGAACCATCATATACACCTAAGTTAGAGGAGTTGGAGTATCTGCAATGCTTCTGGTTTAAAGCCTTTTTCTCTTACCTGAAAACCGAGTTTTGGTCGCTGAAGTTGGCTTTTATGAATGAGGACGTACTAGTACCCGTCTGTTCGGAAAGATATCCTCATTTCACTAAAAACACTGATGGAAAGGTTTGAGTATCATGTCTAAAACTTCGACGGCTTTCAATGTGAATCGTGTTAAGCGGCAACTTGAGGTCTGGCTCGGGAAGGAGAATGTGTCAGCAGCGGAAGTGGATAAAATCTGCTATTCCCGAGATGCTTGGCCTCTTCGTTTAATCCGGCTTGGGCGATTAGTGTTAGAAGCTCAACCGGATCTGATTGTCTGGCCACAGACCGTCGATCAAATACAAAAGATTGTCAAACTTGCCAATCAGGAAGGCATTCCTCTCATTCCCGTTTCTGGTGCCGGTGGGGTAGCCGGTGGAACTCTTGCAATAACCGGAGGTATCATTATTGATTTAAAGAAGATGCGGCGAGTGCTTGAAGTGGACGAAG
>JABXGS010000111.1 GCA_016550425.1 archaeon | reverse complement strand
CTGCATATAGGAGTTATATCGAGCTTTTTCTTCAGGTTTGAGAGTGATCTGGATTCGTCGGATTTCATAGGGGGCAAGATAGCCCTCTTTTTCAAGTAGCCGAGGTGCAACGCGATAAACAGTAGGTCCCACTAGACGGTCGAGGTCATGATGAAGTTCATCATAGCGTTCCGGAGTTGCGGTCAGCCCCAATCGATATGGGGCTAAGGAGAGTTCAGCAGCTAACCGATAAGTTGTGCTAGGTAGATGATGGACTTCATCAAAAATTAATAATCCAAATGATGCCACAAGTTTGGGGGCTAAGAGTGAGGCGGAGTCATAAGTTGCAACAGAAATTGGTTTGAGATCCTTTCTTCCTCCACCCAGAATTCCAACTTCAGGTACATGGAGCAACAATTCGAGCGCCTCACGCCACTGACTTAGGAGGTCAAGGGTAGGAACGACGATGAGGGTGGTAACCGCTAATCGTCGAAGAGCTTCTAGTGCCACAATAGTTTTTCCTCCACCTGTTGGGAGGACAATCACACCTCGTCCCTTAGCACCTTGCCATCGGTGAAGGGCATCTTCTTGATAGTCCCGAAGAACCATGTCCAATTGGAGCTGGGCTTGTAAATCAGTTGGTAAAATAAATTGAAGCGAGAAGTGAGTGATAACTGGATATCCTTTATTTCGTAAATATCTTTGAATTGTGTAAAAGTCCATTATTCGTGCATGGAATAATCTTTCTTTAGCATTATAGGTTAGTATCGGTTTGATTGCCTCTAACTCCAGAAATCCCGTTGGTTTTATAATGAGATCACTTTTTCGGAGTCGGAGTTCTGCAAATCGTTCTACACCTTGTTTCTTCAAAATAGCTTTCTGTAAACTTGGAGACAGTTCGTAATCTACTTTTGCAAAGAGCTGGTTAAGTTCCTGGAGAGGGAGCTTAGCTGCTTTGGCAAACTGGAGTTTGAATCGAATAGGTCCCTTGTCTTCATTTGATGTAAGTTTTTCTGCAATCTTACACAGGTTTAATATGGTTTCTTCTTCGGCTTCGAGAACCTCGAAATATGGTGAGCTTTTTCGAATAATCTGTGGGATTAGAGAAATCCTCCTTTTCAAAGTTCAAATGCGCGTTTCTTAGCCACGTCTTTGTATTGAGTTGGCTTAAAGTGAATCGGCAGATAGATTTGATTAAGAAAGAAAAGCGTTAAATGCCCTAGTTCCTAGCGAATCCTAGGCTTGACTTTGGGAGGCAGTTGCGTGTCATTGGATAAAGAACTCCGAGAAATTGGAATTCGAACCAGTGAAGCGAAGCAACTTGAAGAAGAGGGAAAAATTAGGGAAGCAGTCGAATTACTAATGCAACTTTCCCAAGAGCTTCGGCTTCTCGCAGATAAAGCGAACACCTCCTCATTGCGAGGCGTGCTAATGCAACGAAGTCTCGAATACGCTAATAATGCAACCCAGTTAAAGCGGCAATACCTTGCTGTAGATGCCGAAGAAAGCGCAGATCAAGAAGGTGTTGCAGAGGTTCAAATTCTGCGTGGACCCCAGCTTGCATCTCAGCTATTGAGAATGTTGCAATCAGCCCAATACCGGGTGTTGATTGCAACCCATCAGATACATGATGTTGATTTAGTTGACCCTGAAGCCCAGAAACCCCCATCCAATCTTCTTAGCATGATAAAAGAATTGCATGAAGCTGGTGTAAAAATCCGAATTCTTACGACCCCACCAGCCCTCATTGAAGGGGTCGATCGATGGAAGCAAGCTGATGCATTGCAAAATCTAGCCAGTGCAGGCGTAGAATTCAAACTCTGCTCGCATCTTCATTTCAATGGGATCTTAATCGATGATAGCGGGGTTTGGCGGGGAACCGCCCCTTTGACTGAAAAGGGATTAGCTGGTTTAGATGACGTCGCAGAGTATTCAACTGCTCAATGGTTGAAGGCAGTATATCTTGACCTGTTTCGTGCCCGTTGGGAACAAAGTGATTTAACCTGTTCTCAGTGTTTTGAAAAAACCTGTTTATCGAAATTCAAAGCAGAAGATCCGCGGCGAAGCTATGAAGATTAAGCTCTTCATTCAGGAAAATAGGAGCTCGGATCTACTTCTTCGGTGTTGTATGCGGAAACTACTTTTAAGTACCCCCGACGCTGGGCATGCCGTATTATCTCTTCAACTTCTTTGGTAGGAATATCGAGCGCCTCGGTGATATCAGCAAGTTGGTGTTTTCCATCTGCCAAGATGATGACAAGAATTGCGTTCATCCCAAAGCGGCGGAGAAGATCTTGTCGAACTGGTGAATCCTTATGAAGCAGTCGTGGAATAGCTGTAATTCGAACAGGGAGCGGTTCTTTTTGTGGCGTGAATCCCACAATTTTGTCAACCTCTAATTCAAAATTACGAAGCAGCTCTCTTGCTCTGGGGCTGGTTCGTAGTAAAGAGCTGAGAAGAATCAAGTCATCCTTGAAATATTGAAAGAAGATGTCTCGGAGCGATTCTAGCAATTTCCCAGTTGTTACGTCCTTTTTGACACAGGCTAAGAATACTAGTCCTTGGTCAACAATGTAACTGAAAGAGAGATCTTCAAAGGTAATATCTTGGAGTTGGCGCCCCATCATTTCACTTTGGAAGTGTACAAGTGAAGAAAAGAAGCTACTAAATAGGGTTGGGTCAAATTCGAGGGGTGAATATGCCTTATGGTAGAGGGGAATGCCGCTGGTGTCAATGACCCATACTGCGTGCACTACCATGCAAAGCACCTTGATATCCGAGCTGTTTACTAGAACAGATACATATCTTTAAGCTTGCCCCGACAACCAAATTCCATGTTAAGGATTTTCTTATAGGTATTTCATGGTTGAATCCGACTTGGTGTGCGCGGGAATAAACAGGCTTCCCGGATATGATTCAATTTTAACAACCACACAAGAAACCGTTCCAAGCCCATACCAAACCCTGAATGCGGGGGAAGTCCGAATTTCCGTAATTCCAGATACCAGTCATAAGCTGAAGGATCGAGCTTTTCATCCTTAATTCGCTTTAATAATAAGTCTAAATCATGAATGCGTTGCCCACCACTTGTCAATTCTCCATAACCTTCAGGAGCAATTAAATCGCTACTTAGGGTAATCTCAGGTCTTTCGGGGTCAGGCATATGGTAGAAAGATCGCGCTACTGTTGGATACCCAGTGATGAAAAAAGGGTCTTTGAATTGTTGTGATACTGCCCGTTCGGCTTCCGTGCCTAAATCCTGTCCCCAAGGAACCTTAAATCCAGCCTTACTCGCGATTTTAATCGCTTCATCATAGGAAACTCGTTTAAAGGGTAATTTGGGTAATCGTACTCTCACCTTCAGAATGTCCAGCTGATGTTGGCAATGCTCTTTGATATACGAAACCATGGCATGAACAAGCCGTTCTTCAACACCCATGATATCCTCATGTGTTCCAAAAAGAATTTCTGATTCCAAGTGCCAATACTCAGTTAAATGACGTCGCGTGCGATGTTTTTCTGCGCGAAAACTAGGTGAAAGCAAGTAAACCTTTTCTAGCCCACAAATGGCGGCTTCTTCATAAAGTTGGGCACTTTGACTTAGATAGGCAGTCCCACCGAAATACTTGAATGGAAATAAAGTCGCGCCCCCCTCAACACTCGCACCCACCATAACAGGAGGAAAGATCTCTGTGAATCCTTCACCATCAAAGAATTGGTGAGCTGCACGGCTTATCCCAGCTTTGATTTGCATAATCGCGGTTTGGCTGGGACTCCGCAGGTATAGATGTCTTTTATCAAATAGAAATGCGTCCCCGGCATCCTTTTCCAAGGGCCAATCCGAATCAGCGAGATTTACAATTTCGAATCGAGTCACCCTTAACTCGATACCTGAAGGTGCACGTTTATCTATGGCGATCGTACCCGAAACAATAATGGAGGATTCCAAGGTGACCTCTTGCATCGCCGAAAAAGCCTCGGGCGCTAGTTCACGATGCCCCGCAGCTTGAATCACTCCGGTTGGATCACGCACAATGATAAAGATAACTCCACCATGTTCACGTTTTCGATGCACCCATCCTGTCATCGTCACCAACGCGCCTTCCATGGAGGCGCTCAGTTCAGTCACATAATGCGTTTTTCCAAATGTTTTGAGCACTTTATCAGACACACTAGGTCCCACCAAAGACGGAGAACACCAAAATCAGAATAACGGTTGTGGTTAAGAGGATTGTGCTACACGCCGACGAATATACTCAAGCATCTCTTTCGCAATGAATTCAAAGGCTGGCGTCACGTTCAAATCATCCTTAGAACTGGTTTCAAAATATGCCTTAAACCCATTCGCCTTTGCAAACTGAATCACTTCTTTCTGATTCACCGCACGATGCAAATCTGCTTTCATCCCAATCAAAATAATCGGAATCTCATCGGTATTCTCACGAACCAGCTTCAGCCACTCATCTAGCTTTAAAAACGTACTAAATCGATTTAGATCAAAACATAACATCGCCCCACGTGCACCAAAACAAAACTTCGGTAACAAAAATCGAAACCGCTTTTCCCCGCCAAAATCCCAAATCTGGGCTTTAATGGGAGTGGATCCGTGTCCGTCGTTGACGATTAGTTTTTTAGCAGCGAAGGCTGTGCCCACAGTGAGGATTGAATCATGGTAGACGCCTTCGACGTAGCGTCGTATCATGGTGGTTTTGCCGACGCCGCCTTCTCCGGCAACGACGAGTTTGAGCATGATACCTTCGTCTTCCACAGTGTTGCGCTTCCACTTCGTCCGTTTTTCATCTGTCAGTTAGAGTGAGAATAGAAAAACTGTTCGGTGAGAATAATCTTTGAATGTTTTTATCGAGGTTGATTCACAAGTTTTTTCTGTTGCGTAACTGTCTGTAAGCATTACGGTCTGTGTGGTGTGTGAGCGTGAAGCGTGTTTCTGTTGTACCGAGTCGGTGTACTGGATGTCGGGTCTGTGAGTTGGTGTGTAGTGAAACCCATGAGGGTAGGTTTCAGCCGAGTAAAGCCCGGATTCAGGTTGTGTCGTTTGATATGACGGTGCAGGATGTGCCGATTGTGTGTCAGCAGTGTGCGGATGCTCCTTGTATGGAGGCGTGCCCGCAGGATGCGATTTCACGGAGTTCGGAGACCACAGCAGTAGTGGTAGATCAGGAGTTATGCATTCAGTGTGGGGCTTGTGTTCGGGCGTGTGTGATTGGTCTCGATAAGATTGAACCGGATAAGAAGTTAGCAATTCGCTTGGATGCGGAGAAGGAAATGCCATTGAAATGTGATTTGTGTGGGGGCGATCCGCAGTGTGTGAAGTTTTGTCCGACGGAGGCCTTGGTGTTGACTGAAACCGCAGTGAAAGGGGAATTTTCGGTTGAAATGCTGATGGAGGCCCTAGACCATTTCATCAAGCAGACCGAGCTTCCCTTACCAGAGAAGGAGCGTGATTAGGGTGTATAAGGGTTATAGCGGGAAGATTCTTCGTGTTAATCTTACCAACCAGAAAGTCAGTATGGAACCGACATCAAAGGATCTAGCACGGCGTTTTATTGGGGGAACAGGGTATGCGAGTTATTTGCTGTATCATGAATTAGCCAAGGGTCTTGATCCCTTTAGCTCTGAGAATAAACTTATTTTCTGTACCGGTCCTGCGACGGGAACAGTGTGGCCAACAGCGGGACGGATGGCGGTTGTGAGTAAATCCCCGCTTACTGGTATTTGGGCTGAAAGTCATGTGGGCGGGCATTTGGGTCCGGAACTAAAGTTTGCAGGCTATGACTTTGTAATCCTTGAGGGGGAGGCCAAACAGCGGACCGTGCTGTCAATTGTTGACGAAGAAATTCAGTTTCATTCGGGAGCCCCCTATTGGGGGCTTAAAACGCTAAAGGCTGCGCAATCGATGCGTCGCGATTTGGGGCAACAACATGGTCATGTCGCGGTTATTGGACCAGCAGGGGAAAACCTCGTTCGATTTTCCTCGATTATGATTGATGGGGCACGAGCTGCCGGAAGAACTGGATTAGGAGCCGTGATGGGTCAAAAGAAACTAAAAGGCATATTGGTGCGGGGAACAGGCAGCGTCACTGTCGCAGATCCTGAGCGATTCCAAAAGTTATGGCGTGATGGACATGAACGCGTGCAGACCAATCCTCAAGCGCTTGAAATGCGCAAGTATGGCACCGCAATATTGGTTGCAACCAAGCAGAGTATTGGTGAACTGCCTACATTTAACCATCGCGAAGGGGTGTACGAGGGATGGGACCGCATATCCGCTGAAACATTTCACGATCATTATTATCATACAACGCGGGCCTGTGGAACCTGTCGTCTAGCCTGTAAGAAAGCCTTCAAGGTCGACAAAGGCTCTCATAAGGGACTCATCACCGAAGGACCCGAATATGAGGGGATCATGGCGATGGGAAGTAATGTCGGAATCGATGATGTTCCCACAATCCTTGTTACCCAGCATCTTTGTAATGAATATGGGATGGATGTTATTAGTGCTGGCGCAACAGCTGCATTTCTAATGGAATTAGCAGAGAATGGATTGTTAACTGAAGAGGAACTTGCGAAGCTTGATCTTCGGTGGGGAAACACGGAAGCGCTAATTGCGCTAATACATGAAATTGCCCAACGTAAGGGACTTGGTGACCTGGCAGCAGAAGGAAGTCATCGTATTGCTCTGCAGAAAGGTGAAACTGCACAACCCTTCGATATGACCGTAAAAGGGATGGAGATTTCGGGTCAAGACGGGAGAGCCCATCGATCTATGGCTTTAGGTCATGCTGTTGCCGCTCGAGGAGCAGATCACCTTCGGAACTTGGTCACCATGGATCAGTTAGCGTACAAGGATGTAGCTGCCGAAAGATTCGGTGAAGATAAACTTCCAGAAATCTGCGATCCCTATGTTGAAACGCATAAAGCTCTTGCAACAGTTGTAACCGAGAAAGTCTATACAATTCGGGATAGTTTGATTGTGTGCTGGTATACATGTTCATGGCCACCGATTTTTTGGGTTGAAGACTTTGCTCCTATGCTTGCGGCAGTCACAGGCGAGTCAGCTTTTGATAATGTGGATGAATTAATGCGCATAGGGGCCCGGTTGGTTACCATGAAACGTGCTTTCAATGTTCGTGAAGGGATTCGACGAAGAGATGACCAATTACCTCGCCGTTTCACCGATGAACCGATTCCTAAAGGACCAAGTAAAGGGCAAACCGTGACGCTGGAGCCCATGCTTGATGAATACTATCAACTCTACGGTTGGGATGTCAAAACAGGAATTCCAACTGAAGCTACACTCCAGAAGCTGGGGCTGGATGAGATTGCCAAGGATCTGCGTTCGGAGGGAGTCTATTCTTCCTAGTTAAACTTCAGGTGCGGAATGATTTAGGTAATAACACCCATAAGGCGAGCCCTTAATTCTCCAATAAAAAGCCGAGAGAGGAGCCGAAGGGGATTTCGCTTCATACGGTAATAATCAGTAAGCCCTCTAGCAATATCAAAAGCCAGTTGACCTGGCCACTTCATCAAGCGAGCAACGCGGAATCCTCCATATAGGTGTGCGTGTACTAATCGCATGATAAACCAGCTGCATTGAAGTTCCTTTCCAAACCGTTGAGTAACCCGTCGTTGATACTGAGTAGCAGCCTGAGTTAGTGAATGATTACCCTGAATGATATTAGTTGCTGTTTGAGCGCAAATGATTCCGCCTTCAAGTGCATAGCAAATTCCTTGTCCACTAAATACGTCAATAAATCCTGCTGCATCACCTATGAGGAAAACGCGATGATTGGAAAGTGGAATTGGTGATTCAAATATGGGTAATTGATGGCCGCGTAGGCGTT
>JABXGS010000110.1 GCA_016550425.1 archaeon | reverse complement strand
TTATCTTCTTCGACGAGATAGATGCTATTGCACCCTCTCGAGGAACAGGCGGTGGTGATTCCCATGTCACCGAGCGGGTTATCAGTCAATTTCTTACCGAAATTGATGGGATACAATCCTTGAAAGACATCGTTGTACTCGCTGCAACTAATCGCCCCGATCTACTCGATCCTGCTATGCTCCGACCTGGACGCTTTGATCGTCACATCCTTGTCTCCGCTCCTGATGCAGCTGCAAGAAAACAAATCTTTGAAATTTACACCAAGGACATGCCCATTGCCAAAGATGTTGAGCTGGACGAATTAGTAAAAGCATCTCAGAATTTTGCGGGTAGTGATATTGCTGCATGTTGTCGTGAAGCAGCCCTGGCTGCCCTTGAAGAAAATATGAAAACGACAAAAATCACGCGGAAGCACTTCTTGAAGGCCATTGATGAGGTAACACCAACCATTACTCCTGAAATGGAGAAAGCCTATCTTGCCTGGGGTAAACGAGCAAAACAAACCCGTCCGAGTACATCTCCGTTCACATAGACGCTAGCAAGATCAGACTTCTTGGCTCTTAATCCTCAGCAATGGCAAGATATCGCCGTTCACCAAGTAATTCGATTTTGCGTTTAGTCTTTGTAATTTGTTGAACGTGGATTTTCCCGCTGATTTCTAATTCCATAAGTGCACGGTCTATCTCTTCTGTTGTGGCGTTCACTCGGTTCGTTTTCAATAAACGAGTAAGTTCTTTATCGATTATGACACCTTGACGTTTCTCAAGAATAGAAAGAAGGACATTGCGCAGAGGAATTGTTCTCCAATTCACAGCATTCAACCTCATCTAATACAACAGAAAATACCCTGTTCAGGATAAAGACTCCATCTCCAAGGAAACGGTAGGTGAAGACTGACAACAGGGCGTTTTAAAGTTTCTCCTTTCTAATGAAGCGTTGAATCAATACAACTTTAAGATACTTAATGTGAAAACCTACCCAAGAGCAAAGGCGGAGTCCTTCAATGTCAACCGATCCCTTCATCAGAACCCCCGCGGTGTATACCAATATCGGGAAAATAACCTCGGAATCAGCTGGACAGCGTGTCCGTGTACTGGGTTTTGTAGTTGATGTCCATGACGAATCTGGTTTCACTATCAGTGATGATACTGGACGGATTACGGTTGCAACTGACCAGGTTCCACAGCTCCAATCCTTTATTCGGGTTTTTGGAACCGTCACCGTCTCTCAGGAGGGTCACCCCATGCTCCGCGCTGAAATAATTCAGGATCTTGCTGCACTTGATAAACAGTTATTTAAGCGTGTATTGAAAATAGTCCAAGCCGCCCCCAGCGGGAGGAGTTCTTAGTTGCTTGTAGCAAAATTTGATGATGCAAAAACCTGGCAGGCACTAATCGGCGCCATCTCAGCACTTGTTGATGAGGCCAACTTCGAGATTTCACCAAAGGGAATGACTCTAAGAGCCATGGATCCGTCCCGAATTGCGATGGTCGATTTCGAATTACCCAAAAGTGCCTTTAGTACCTATGAATGCGACGAAGAAGGACGTATCGGGATAAATCTCGACGAGATGGACAAAATAGTCAAACGGGCTGGAGCTGGAAATAGCCTTGAACTGGGTCTCGATCGAGAGAAAAACCAGTTACAGATTACACTTCAAGGTCGGACAAAACGCAGTTTCAAAATCTCGCTTATAGATCTTGGGTCAGAACGACCTCCTACTCTTAATGTGGATTTTGGCATCAACATCAAAATCACGGCTGATACTCTCAAAGAAATTATTCAAGATGCAAATATTATCAGTGATTTCATTGCCATTGATGCACAACCAGATAACCTAACCATCTCCGCTCGTGGTGATACAGGGAATTTAGAAGTGTCCATTGGAAAATCTGAAGAGGCCCTTCTTGAGTACACTGTCAAGGAACCGGCGAAGTCTTTGTATGCCCTCGAATATCTCAACGACATGATGAAAGCTGTTGCAGCCTCCGACACTGTTCAATTAGAGTTTGGAAAGGGTACTCCGATCAAATTACTCTTCGCTGTTAGTAGTGGTGGGCATATCACCTATTTCCTTGCTCCGCGTGTAGAAGACGACTTCTAATCACCTACGAATAAATTCCCGAATACTTGGAAAGGAAAATGCAAGAGGATATATCGATATATGAAGCAGCCAAATACCCATGGTCAGTGATGGCTCGGTTATTGCTCAAAAAACTCGATATCTCCTTGGCGGAAGTTGACAAGAATCCCCGCATCGTTCAACGAGCGAAAAAACGGTTAACTGGCGCGATAGACGGTAGACTTTCTCGGACAAAAACAGGATTAAACGATGATGCGTATGTAGAGCTGACCAGTTTTTTCGTTGCCAAAGCCTTGGTTGATGCGATAGGCAGTATGTATCTCAGAAGACGATGGGCTACGGCTGAAGCAAAAATCGCTGAAAATTCCCTCATAAAAGA
The DNA here is from genome assembly GCA_016550425.1 of archaeon. The sequence continues at coordinate 1,458 of JABXGS010000110.1, read as the reverse complement.
AACTGACACCAAGCTAGCTCAGCTCGCTACACAAGAATTTAGCTGGCAAATTACTGCCAATGGCTCTAAGGTGGCAGGGCGGACTTATACTCATAGTGTTCATTTTACTAATTATTTGGCTGCAGCTGCAGGCTTTCATGAAAGAGAATGGAAATTAGTGAATAAACGTCTGACTGCTGGGTTTGTGCTTCTACGAAAAACTGAAACAACACGTGTTATCCGTGCAGCAATCGAAAAACTCCTTATCAGTGATGTCAAAAAGGTGCCAGCAGATTTTCCACCGAACATCCAACAAATATTCGAAGAAATCGAGGTTATAGTGCGCAAACGCGCAGATCGTCTAAAGCAGGAAATCGAAGGAGAAATCGTTCCCGAAGCTTTTCCTCCCTGTATGCAAGCTCTTCTTTCTGATATGAAGCAGGGTAAACCCCTATCTCATATTGCCCGGTTCGCTATTACGGCGTTTCTCCTTAATGTTGGAATGGAAGTTGACTCCATCGTCGAACTTTTCATGCAAGCTCCTGATTTTCGGGAAGATTTAGCTCGTTATCAAATCGAACATATCGCGGGAAAGCGTGGAAGCACAGCCTATACTCCGCCAAGTTGTGCCTACATGATATCAGTACGTCTTTGTGTTGACCCTGATAAAGCTGGAACACGAAAGCACCCATTAAACTACTACCGCTTCAGGAGGAAACGCTTATCCAAACCCTAGAATTTCTTATTAAGCAATTCTCAGACTACTATCGAAATATACCGACACCAATTACACCTCCTCGTGAATTCGAGGCTCGTGAATTTGCCTTTTTTTGGTTTGATCGCGAAGGTGCTCTCCGGCATACCAGTTTTGTGAATCAAAAAGAGCTCATTGACTTCATGGGTAAGGAGGCTCCTGCCCACGTCTTTCATTCTGCAGCATACTATGATACTCCGGATGCCCCTCAGATGCCTCTCAAGGGATGGCGTGGCGCTGATTTGATTTTCGATATTGATGCCGATCACTTTGACCTACCTTGTCAAAAACACCACGATGCATGGTGGTGCCAAGACTGTGATACGCGCGGTAAAGGTCATCGTCCAGATCAGTGTCCCAAATGTGACAGCACACGAATCCAGACCTTGAAGTGGATGTGCGAGGAATGCTTATCGAAATCAAAAGAAGAAGCAATCAAAATTATCGAGAACTTCTTAGTTCCAGATATGGGCATTTCAAAAAAAGAACTCATTGTAGTATTTTCAGGCCATCGCGGTTATCACATTCATAGTTATTCTTCCGAGCTCCATAATCTTGGTTCCCAAGAAAGACGAGAAATCGTTGATTACCTTTCAGGAACAGGAATAGACTTTCGTTATCAAGGATTTGTTGAAAATACATACGGCGTCCCCAAAGGACCCGACGGCAAATCACCGGGGTGGGAACGAAAAATCGCTACTGGTATCCGTCATCTCTTTGAGCAT
>JABXGS010000109.1 GCA_016550425.1 archaeon | reverse complement strand
TGGTCGCTGCCGATGGGACAATCAGAGACCACAACTTGGAATAGTTGACCACCTGGAACGGAGTTTCCGGTGTCAAGGTCGGTCCATAGGACGGTGATTTGGGTGTTAAAGCCCCAGGGTGTAGGATCAGGAGGCTGAGCTGTGGCTCCGGTATAATGAATCCGAATTACTACTGTCGTATTAGAGCTACTTCCAAGATACGAAGTCGATGAAGATGTAATGGTAACAGTGAGGGTATATGTTCCTACACTCCATGTATCAGTGATAAGAGTAAAGGTGAGGCTAGTGAAGGTTTGGTCGCTACCCACTGGGCAATTAGAGACAACAATCTGTTGGAGATTACCGCCGGGAACAGGATTACTTCCCATATCCAAGTCTAACCAGCTGACAATAACTGACGTGTTAAATACAAAGGCTGTTTGCTGGGGTGGTGTGACAACAGTTTGGGTTTGATGTCCACGTATGGTCACAGTAACAGGACCACTACCTGGATTATAATCCGCTGTACCATATACCCAGACCGTTAGGCTCCATGGGCTAACAGTCCAACTATCTGTGTCGAGGGTGAATGAGAGGCTATCGAATGTCTGGTCGCCCCCAGAACCACCAGTAACTGTCACATTATCTAGGTTAGTTTCTAAGATTGCTGAATCGGTATCTACATCACGCCAGGTGATTACTAAATCTGTGTCATACCCCCATGGAGTTTGGGCTGGTGGATCTACGGTCACGCTGACATAGTGCGCACGGATGGTGACAGTGACCTGATAGCTTGTAATAGCATATTCTTGTGATATCATTTTGGGGTAAACGGTCACATTCAAAGTGTACTGTCCGATGGTCCAAGTGGAGGCAACAAGGCTGAAACTCAAAGTACCGAAGGTTTGGTCGCTACCGACAGGACAATCGGTGATGGTGATATTATCCAAGTTCGAAACGGAGATGGTTCCACCTGTGTCAAGATCTTGCCAGGTTACAATCATTGGGGTATTGAAACCCCAGGGAGTCGGTGAAGGTGTTGGTATGACCACTTCAGCACGGTGAACCCTGATGACGACGGAGACACTCGCCCACGCGTTGCTGTACGATTGAGGACCAGTGGTAGCGTAGACGGTGACGTTCAAGGTGTATCCTGTGCTGATGGCCCAGCCGGTTGTATTGAGGGTGAAGGTGAGGCTGGTGAAGGTTTGGTCGCTGCCAACGGGGCAGTCGGAGACGACTACCTGAAGTAGTTCACCCCCAGGAACATTTCCACCCGTATCTAGGTCAGTCCAAATGACAATAAGTTGGGTGTTGAATCCCCAGGGTGTTGGATTCGGGGGTTGCACTGTAACTCCAGTATAATGAATTCGAATAACTACGTTCACTGTTGCACTGTCACCGAGATACCAGCTAGGCGAAAGATCTGGATTCACGGTTACTGTCAAAATATGTGTGCCAACAGACCAGTTGTCTGTAATAAGAGTAAAACTCAGAATACCAAAGGTTTGATCCCCGCCAGTCGGGCAATTGGACACCACGACATTGCTTAGATTCCCGATTACATCTCCGCTCGCATCGAGATCCACCCATTGAACCGAAATGTGTGTATCTTCTCCTAAGGCGGTTTGTGCAGGTGGATCAACGATTGCTTGTGTCTGATGTGCTCGAATTACAAAATGCATAGTTCTTGCCGCACCGTCGTACACGTCGCTGTCATCGTTCACAGTGATATAGAGTCTAAATTTGATGACCTGTGTGATATCCGCTGCATAGATGGTGAGTTGATATTGACCACTTCCTATTTGGACCCAGCCAAAACTGCTTACGGCTGAGCCGTTCAATGTACAGCTAACTTCCGAGAGCCCATCATCAATTGTAGTGATCGGGGCGAGATGGCTGCCACTAACTGGGTCATCAACAGCATAATAGAATATGATAACCATGTCGTTCCCCCAGGGCTCTGCGACCGGGGCGTCGTAAGTCAAGGAGGACCGAAGAAGTCGCACATTAAAACCAATGGCTGCAGTGGCATCGGCGTATTCAACTGAAGGTGCATACACTTTCAGTTGGAGGCTATAGCTCTTGATGGAATTGATTTTTCCACTCGTAAAAAGAATGGTGATTGAATACATGCCTGCCTGGGCACCAGTGCTGAAGTCGAAATCGCTTAAAGCAAGAGGAGACCCATCAAGGGTAAGAGTCAAATCGCTTTTTTGGACTGACGCAATCCCATTTCCATTATATTGACTTTCAGGGTCGGTGACGGTATAATTGAAGGGAATGACAACATCTTCACCGTATGGTACTGATCCCGGTGTGGAGTACGAAATTGATGTAGCGATTTCACGTACTACCACGGTAAGGACGAGTATGCGCGTCTGATAGTTAGTCTTTGAAGCGTTAATGGAAAGTGAATAGGTACCAGGAGATGCTTGATCGCTCGTGTCGATGAGTATTTCATACCATCCGACCGTACCATTCGATGAACCTGTTGGTCCTGTGGGCCAATTAGTTGTTATAGTTGCATCAGCTACGCCTGTGTTGTTGTATATGTCCCAATAGCTAACATTTAGGGTAATCGTTTCTCCATATGGGAGTGTAAAACCGGGAGATGAGGGGGAGGAAAGGCTTGTTTCACCTCTAACTCGAATGGTGATTGTTGTGGAATCAGCTAGATAGTATTGCTTGTTGGCATCGATATTGAGGAGATGATCTCCGGGTTCGAGAAGGTGTTTAGCAATTTGTGCCTGGTAGAGTCCACCGTATTGAGTAAATGTAATGGGATTTCCGGAAACAGTACCATTTACTGAGGCGCCTTCGATTAGTGCGCTAGCATCGGTATCATTGAAGAGGACGCGCGGATAGTAATAGCCAATGTCTGCATAAAGTACTGTTATTGTGGCTTCGTCAGGGCTAAGCTCGGTAGCGTGTGTGATGATGATGGTCTTTGAGTGGAACCCTGCAGCAGTTTGGGTTAGGGTGGCGCCGTTGTCATAGCTTATACAAAGGGTGTATTCTCCAGCTGGATAGGTTGTTCCATCATCGAACTGGATGTCTGTAAAACTCACAGAGGTACTAGAGACGCTTCGTGTCTCTTCATCAACGGCGATACCACTGGGATTATACAGTGTGAGGTTGGCTTGACCTGTCGTAACCGTATCGAGAGTAGCTGAGATAGTCATAGTACTTGGGCTGCCTGGGCTTATTCGAAAGCTGTCAAAATTCGTGGTAATAGCTGAAATTCGGTTGGTTGAAGTAAAGGTGAAGTTCCACCAACCAAAGACTTCTCCTATCGCTGAACTTGATAACAAAAAGTGTGTTGAAGTTGTGGTGACTGCACTCGTGCGGTCATCAAAAAGAGCATCCAAGACATAATGCAATGACCAAGTTTCAGTAGTGGGACGCGTAAGCGATAGGTTGTACGATTCAAAATAAAAGGGCTGGTACGCATAAACCCAGGTTGACCAATAAACTAAAGAATTATTTTTCACAACAAATGCTGAACCGTCAGATCCAACTTGCTGTTCTGTTGTTCCCGATCTGGTAATAAACAAAGTTAAATCATAATCAAACTGCACTAGGCGAGCATCAGTATCGGTTGCTTGCCAAATGGATACTACTCTCTTATGATTCTGGGTCGGATTAGCCCACGTACCTGTAATTGCATAAGATCCGTACCCATAACCTGGGTTTTGTGCGGTTGTTGAGTTCATCTCCAGGCTAAGCCAGTTAGCATCATTAGGATTCACTAATCCTCGGACTTCAAGAGACACATCATCAAAATCTAAAGCCCACGCCTCGCTATCCCATGATTGTTGGGTTCCTGTGAAAGAGAGTCCCAAGGCGACATCTATGCTTCCAGGAACGCTCCAGGTTAATAGGTCATCGTAAGGAACTGAAATCGACAGATTATACCACACGTCATTGTTGGGGCAATTCTCATCAAGTAGCCGGCGATATACAGTTCCAGCAATTTCCGCATATACGACTAATCGACCACGGGCTTCAGTGGTGCCACTTAAATGATCGACTCGAACTCTGAAAGTCAATTTAGCATATACAGGATTGTCACGTTGAATCGTTATTGAGTTTTGCCAAGCAATATACGAGGAGGTGCCCCACGTCCAAAGACTCACCCAATCTATCCACGTTCTACCACCTTTTCCAGAAAATCCATAACTCGATCCCCAACTGGTTCCAAAATATGGGTTGGAAGAATTACTGCCCATATTACTATAATCTGCGGTCCAATCGTCAGGGTTTGTAGTTCCTGATTCAAAGTTGCCATTCTCTCGGCTTGCATTCATAAAAGCGGGTTGATCATAAAGATTGTATACATCGGCTTCAAGGCGATACCCAGTCCAGTTATCCTTGGGAAGCCGAACCTGTCCATACGCACTATCGCTGTAGTTCAGAGCTGTGACATGGCGTGAAAGATTCGACCCTTGTGCATATTCTGTGGTGGCAAGCGTGGCTCCTAGACCCTCATATTGAAATTCGCCTTCTGAATAGGTAGGTCCTTCAGGCAGGGTTGGTGACGATGAATAAAAAGCAGTAGCATCTTCGGTGGCCTTTGTTGGAGTCACATTTTGCAGAGGTCTTTGGGTCTCGATGTATTGGTTCGTCGGTGGAATTGTGCTAATCAGTGGGCTAAGACAGAATAGTGTGAGGAAAATAAAACAAAATACTGCTTGACGCTTCATGGTGTTGTGCCCCGGGGTGGAAGGCGGCAGCGGAAAGTTATCACCTGCATGCTATCGCTTCTACCTGGTCATATCCCTGTGCTGCGCCTCGTTGTCTATTCCAATCTGTCGCCAAACCGTGATTTATTCGGAGAATGAACGGCTTAAATACATTTACCTGCACCACCTTCTATACAAATCGTAATAATAATACGAAAATGCAGGTAGACGCCGTTTCGTGCCTCTAGAAATTGTGTGTAATTTTGGTGGCTAGGTGCTCCAAGCAGAGGTTTATTGTAATTACAGGTTATTCTACTAATTGTTTGAATTTGCAAACCTCTTTAAAATAGTTGTATATGAAAACAAGCAGTACTTCTTACTTTAGAAAATAAGGGAAGAACTTTTGAGGAGATACCTACCTCTTGTTTGTTTGCTTGCGATTGCGAGGCGTTAAACTGTGAAGTTGAAAGTCACCTGTCCCATATGTCACACTCAGGGTGAACTTGACGTACCCGATGAAGCTTGGGAAAGGGTACAAGGGACGCTCATGACTGGACGCGTCGTGGAGGGCAAAATCTGTCCACATGAGTTCAAGGTAGAATTTTCCCGTGCAGGTCTGGTCTTGGGATACCAGACAGGGGAAGAGCCTGAAGAGCCACAACTTCGTACAGTGAAATTCACGGTTAAAACGGCTATCCGAAATTTAGGTATTGATATTCTTGCCGCGCTACTTACTGCTGGCATTAGCGAACAAACCATTGTACTCAAAGGCTCACTCCCCGTTACAGCTGGACTTCGGAGTTTTATGGAACGGGTGTTACCAGATAGTGTAGATGTGGGGGCATGCGTGTACATGGTGACAAAGGAGGAGTATTCAGATCTTCCGGATTCCACGAAGCAGCACATGACGATCGATATTGCTTCGAAGACAATTTCAAATTCTGTGTTCGATGAGGATCAGCTGGCCTGGATGAAGAAGGTGCTCATCCGGGCAAATATACTCACCAACCAAGAGGAGGCAGAGAATATAATTTTGCAGGAGACATCGAAACTTCGAACAACGGTGAGTTTGTTACGGCACTTAGCCGCACGTCGCGCAGCAGGATCAGAGAAACAGAAGCCGCAGGAAACAGAATAACTGGTTTTCGAGCGATTCAAGGAGAAGGCTCAAAAATGCCAAGCTGAATAGACTCTGTTGTGGTCGCGGAGGTGCTTTTAGAATGAAGCTTGGTATCCATATTCCCATCGAATTTTATTCAGCCTCTCAAGCTGTTAAAACTGCGAAACTCGTTGATGTGGCAGGATTAGATCATGTTGTTGTAAATGACCATCTTCGATTACCTAGAGGCCCCAATTTCAACGAGGCGTGGACGGTATGGGCAGGACTGGATGCCCTTTGCGCCTACGACCTCCGGATTGTCCCAGCGATTACAACAATTGAGCAAACTATTGAAGGACCAAGGACGATCATTGGATGAACTAGAGGTAATGCCAAGTATTTTGTTGCAGTTAGGGAAATCCAAACAGGATGCGCAGAAACGGTTACCCAAGTGGGGAAAATCTTCTCATGAAAACCGAGTTATTTTTGGTTCATCTATAGAATGTCTGGATCGAATTCAGGAATATCGAAAAGTAGGTGCTACTCATCTCGCTTTACGGTTGGTCCATCCAGAAGATAGCGATGAATCCATTCATACTATTGTTCAAGATATTCTGCCCAATCTATGAAAAACTGGTTAAGAGTTACCGTTGGTACTTCGGTAAATATCGATACAAGCGAGCTTGATCTTGGTATGGGTGTGTTCGGGAATCAACTTGGACTGCCAGAGCGCGTGTAATCCGGAATATAAGAGGCTCTCAATTTGTGGGTCTGAAAGCAGATTGTTTCGGGGGGAGAAGCGTGTGACTTGTTTGGCGAACTTTTCATTCTTAGCGAGGACTGTTTCGAGAGGTTCCTTCAGGTACTGAATCAAAGCGGGTGAGAGCACACCGACTGGTGCGCTTTTTTGTCCAAGAGTGGCGTCTGCTCCTGATTTAGTGGGTGGAACGACCAGAGGTGGGATGACGATGAGTTTGGTGGATTCATCCTCACGTTTGAGACCTGCTAAATAGACGGGGAGAAATATCGGTGTATTCAGATCTCCAGAAAAGGGTGCACCGGTCTCGGTCAAGTACTCCTCGAATGTGGTAAGTTGGTCTTGGCTGTGAATGATGTGCTTTTCGATTAAGTTATCGATTTCCGTGGCATACCCTTCTAATTGATTGAATCGTTCCTTGGTTTCTTGTAATCGGATTTGCCGTTCTTCTTCGAGGGCATCAAGTCGTTTAATTTCTTCGTTTTCTTGAAGTTCGAAGGTTTCACGGACTTTGGCTTTACGACTCTGGACATCGCGTTCCAAGTTCCCGACGTCACGTTTTGTTTGTTCAATGGCTCGACGGGTTTCCTTGGCTTTGTTTCGTAAATCAATAGCGAAGTCGTTGAATTGATCTAAGGTTTGGTCAAGTTGTAAGATGAAGTTGTCTACTCGCATATCATCTTTGGGATTACTGGTGAGAAAATGGCTCAGGGATTCTTGTTGTTCATGAATGCCTTGGTTGAGGGGTTCAAGCCGGCTTTTCAGAGGGGCGATGAGTGTTTTTTCTTCGCCCTGTTGCCATTTATCGACAGCTGCCATTTCTTGTTCTTCTTGTTTAGCAAGTTCGGTGAGGGCTTTATCGATTTCTTTTTTGAGTGCGACTTTTCGATTCGCGTAATGCTCTTCAAGGGTTTTGAGTTCGGTTTGGATGCGTTCTTCCCATTTCTGCACATCGTTGCCAAAATAGGACCGGAATTGGTTCCACTGTTCTGCAGCATCCTTGTGGGTGGTGATGGCTTCAGCGAAGAATTGTTCCGCTTCCTTTTGAGCTTGGGTATAGTTCATTTGTTTGGGTAATTGAACACCGAATTCATCGTTTCCATTGGTAATCCGTGACAGTGAACGGACGAGACGTGTAAGCTCTGCAGGAAGGACATGAATCTCAAAGGGTGTCGAGCGAGCTGCGGTGCGTACTTCTTCAGTTAGTTTCTCCATCACTGCGAGATATTCGGGGGACGCATTCACATTGAGAAGCGCTTCGTACCGACTCGCAGGGGGTACAAATCCTCGTTCGACCTGTGGTTGGAGTAATTTCAACCCATCAATGAGGAGTAATCGTTTATCGGGACCTGCCACAACCCAGATTGGCCAAAGTAGTTTGGCAATAAATTCATAGCATCCTTCCTTTAAGGGTTTCATGGCGGGATCTGCACGACGAATATCATCCAGAAGCAGATGCACGATAGCGAGTTCTAACCGGGAATCAAGGATATATTCACCATTAATCTCAGGGTCATCAAGGGCTTTTCCCTTCAGCTTTGTCCCATCAAGGACAAAAGGCAGAGTGAAAAGTGCTCCTTTGCCATCGCCGTTGCGTTTAGCAGTGACGATAGCTTCAATATCTTTGGCGAATTTCTGGAAGGGACCGATATCACCATTCCATTCACCAAGGTGATCACCATATTTGTCAATGAAATGGCGTTTGACTTCGGTGAGGATGATTTTGACATCTTTAGCGTTATGCGATTTGTCAGCCGCGATGGCAAAGAGGAGGTCTTCGCTGTGCTCATAATAGAAACTGACGTCGCCCATCTTGATGGTTTCGATGCCACCGTGTCCGAGTTCCTCAGCGAATGCACTAAGGGCGCTGTAGAATCCACTAAAGATGGCTTCATCAACGCCACGTTTGCTGAAGGCTTTATGAATGAGAACCTCGCCTGTTCGCCTGAGGACGTACACATCACGAATCATTGAAGTAACCTTGTGTTGTGCTGTGGAACTTATTAAGGATGACGGATGGTAGAAGGTGTTATACAATCTATACTTCCACAAATTGCCAAGTTGAAAGCCTTGAGTGAGGGAAACACATACCTAAGGTGAACTGGCATGTCAGCAGACCAGACCTCGGATAGAGACCTCAAACAGATATTAATTATCTGGGTGAAACAGGAGGCTCCACTATTTTTAATGGCTTTTATCCCAATTATCGTCCTGAAGCTTGCGGTCTTCCATTTTACCGCCTCCCAGTACCTTATTATTGGAAATATGGTGGCAGTTGATCTTTCAACTGAGTGGGTTTGGATACCTGGGTTTCCTTGGTTTCAAATGAATTTTGAGGTAGTCGAAGCGTTTTCTGACTTTAACTTTTATTACATGAATTTTGTCCGCGCCTTCGTTCAAGGGAACCTTCCCTATACGGAAGGACTCTATGTCTACTGCGATCCATATACTAGTCAATGTGCCCAAACTTACATCTATCCGCCTCTCTTCGTCTATATTCTCGGCATCTTCTACTATATTCCTTCCGAGTTTCTGTTTCCAGATATCCAAACACAGGCAATTGCTCTTTCTGTAAACCTGGATTATCTCCGGGTAGCTTTTGCGTTCATTGTCTTCGATTTGGCAACCTGCGTCGTCATGTACGCAGCTGCCCGACACCTAACTAAAAACCGGTTCATCCCAATCGTTGTCATGCTCGCATTTGCCTTAAATCCAATTTCTATCTGGTGGGGGAATTACCTTTGGTTAAGTACTCCTATTCATACTTTCTTTCTGGTTTTGGGATTTTACTTCATGCTTCGAGGAGACCTGCGCTGGGCAGTACTGGTGGCTACAGTGGCTACCATGGTGAAACAGACTGCAGCTATCCTGCTTCCGTTGATATGGTTCTTAGAATACCGGCGTGGATTGAAGCAGCTTTTCATTTCCCTGGGAATCACTGTAGCGGTCGGCCTTGTTATATCGATGCCTTATCTTCTCCTCTATCCTACAGCCTACATCGATGCTCTCACGCGTGGGATGGGGGCATATCCATTTTATGATACTTTACCTGCACCTACATATACAATTCCAGTCTCAGTCCTAGCCTTCTTTTGGCCCGAACCGTTCAAATTTATTATCTTCAGTCTGGTGTCGAATGGAATTCCGTGGCTCATCTGTTTGATTTTCTTTTGGATTATTGCGTACTTGGTTCCAGATCAACCTCAGTCCGCCTATTTAGAGCAATTACTCCTGCTTGCTCTTCTTCTGTCCTTATCAGCCCACATTTTTCTGCCCAGAGGAATTTACAAATTCTATCTTATTGCAATGATACCCTTTCTCATCCTTTTTGGTGCAATTCTCCGTGGACCGCTTGTACCTGTGCAGGGGATGAGCTGTCCATTAAAACCGCGGCGTATGAAGTACATGGCTTTTCTACCTTCGTGGATGGTCCAGTTCATCCAGCAGTTTCAGGATCTAAGCATGCGTATCGTCAACAATGTTACCACGTGGTGGTTTATCCTCATTGGTCTAGCAAGTATTGGAATTTTTGCTGTTCATCGGTTCTTGACCCATGCTATATTGCTTGCGCTCTTCTTTCTTCTTTTGGTGTATGGATCCTATCATTATGTGTGGAAATGGCGACAAAGACGCAAGGCCACTCGTGAGAACACAGAAGACACGGAAAAGGAAACCGATTAGCTTACTAGTCATCGAACTTGAGTACCGCCCCACACCGAGGGCAATACGTTTCAAAAGGCTCCAACAATTGCTTGCCACACTGAGGACAGTACCGTGGACCCATTTGGATAGGATGAGCGGTACTAGATGATTCTTCTCCCTGCCCCTGAAGCCCCCAACAGAAAAGTGGTGGCAGGAAGAGGAAGATGAGTAGGGGAAATCCAGGGATGATGAAAAACAGAACTAGCATTAGTAGGCTTAGAAGGATGCTGATGATGCTAATCACAGCTAATCGATTCATTATATTCCAAATCCTGATTGGCTATGTTTGTTGGTTATATTTGGTCCGGGAGATTTTCGGCTTGATCTGAGATGCGATTGATGATATGCCGGGTTTTTCGAATCGCGACTTTAGCTCCAAAGTCTGCATAGTGGATTTCTTCGCGGGTCAAGTGGATTTTGCGTTTGCCTTTCATTTTTTCCTTCACATCTTCAAAATAGTGAAGGGTTTCCCGAATGGCGCTTAATGCCTCGGTGGATGCGCCGATAACCAATTGGGCGAGTTCCTTTGCGGGGGGAATTCCAGAGGTTGTTGAGAGCTGATTTCGAACCTCCACGAAATAGTTCTTGACCTCCACCAGTACTGCCCGAAGATTTTCTGCTGCTTCGAGTAGAGGTGTGAGTTCCTCTCGAGTCTGAATTTGTTCGATATTTGTGATTTCGGTTTCGAACTGGTCAAGTACGATTTCTAAACGATTCTGCAACAGTAGAGCTTGGTCATGACTCATACTATTCACTACTCATTACGTGGACTTAACCTTCTCTATCTCGATAAGATTTTGCTCTTTAAGGAGTTGGATGAACCGCATTATAGTGTCGATATTTGCTACCTCCCCGAATTCTGCTTCTAAGGCTGTGAAGATTTCATACAGACTTCGATGTCCATCCATGAAGTTAGTGAGTTCAAGGAGCGCCTCTACGAAGAAGGGTTGGGTTTTCTGGTTGGCACGGAGCCAGTTCTTATCTTGTGGACGCGTTTGGCGGACAAATTCGGTGAAATGAAGCGGTCCTTGGAATTTGCGACGCGGGCTTAGCTTCTTGGCTTCCCTTTCCTTTTTTCGGAGCACTAACCGTTTCAAGGGTGAATACCCAATGGACCGAGATAGTAAGTCTTCAACCTGTCGGAGTTTTCGCACCTCTTCTTGCCGCTCTTGCACCAAATCTTCTAACATCAAATCGATGAAGTTGTGTAATTCAGAATCATGCGGACTTAGCACTTTCACACTTTGCAGTGCGACACTTTCTCTATGCGAGATTTGACGGATGCTTTCCATTGCCTTTCGCAGTGTTCTAGCGAGGACAGCCCCTCTTTCTGTTTGTGAGATAGCCTGGATCGCTTCTTGGACATATTGTTGAGTGGTTTGGGTAATCCGAGTATGCGCATTAGCATGGACTTGGGTTGCAAGGAACATGGCATCGTCAGATTCTGCATATGCTTGTGTTAATAGAGTCATGATGACCCCATATCCCACACGACGTAAGTGGGTGGTATCAATTTTGTCAAGCGAGTCGAGGTTACTATGATAATAAGCATCAGGCCATTGATTCAACATCGGACAAGGCACATTGAACGATGGATCAATGAACACCGTGTGGTCGCTTCGCCAATCATATTTCTGGACATCAAAATGGAATGGTAAATGGCTCCCATCCGGAGAAATGAGATTTGGATTCTTAGCAGCTTCACAGAGATGATATTCAAGTAAATCGTTAACAAAGCTGGGGAGAGAGTCGGGGGTTCGGTGGAGATTGATAACACCACCAACCATTGTTGGGTCTGCTCCCACCATATCACAGTTGATAGCACTCATTATCCGTGGTACTAATTCAGGGTGTGCCTTCAAGAAGGCTAATGTTCCATAAAATTCAGGCACCCATAGAAACCGGATAGTGCGTAAAGGCGCAGGTAGCTTACCCTCATGGATAAGCGTTGTGATCACCCGGGCAATTTCCATGAGTAAGGCACTTCCGCTCGCGTTATCATTAGCCCCTGGTCTAGGATGACAGAGATGAGCTATCAAGAGCACTTCTTCGCGTAGAAATTCTGTGCCTTCAATCACGGCTGTAAGAACTCGCTGTTCACCAGAGAACAATTCCGCATCAATATTCGCGTGAACAAGAACCTCAGGCTCGGTTTCGATGAGGTGTCGGAGCCGAGTTCCTATCTGACCTGAAACGGCAAACGCAAATCTGACTTTGTCTTTTTCTTTAGCATTTGGCCAGATGCCCAGGTAGGGAATCAGATTGGAGTGCTTCGTGCGCCGTTCAAGAGGCGGAAAATGAATAGTGCCCAAGGCTCCATGTTTAAACACGGCTTCCCGTTGGACTTGATCAGCACGACCAGTGGTCAATACAATTTTACCCTTGACATCGACTCGCCGATAATCTTTCTCGGAGGACCCATCTTCAAGATACACAAGTGGTGCTACGATATCTGCAGACTGGCTATGTGCAACAACACTCACTGGATTTTCTGTAAAGCGCCCCAATATTTCTGGTTTGGGGCTGACTAGATGGAGTGTTCCATCTACAACACGCCATCCTAGGGGTGCTGTCCATTGCCATGTTTTCGTTTTCCCATCAGCGGGATATACTTCAACTTCAGTACGTAACCCCGGGAATTTATCTATAATCTCTTTCACGTAATAAATTGCATCATGAAATCCAGGTGAAGCCTGGATGCGGTGAAAGCGGATGATTTCAGAAACATAGTCTTTGGCAATCGTCCCAGAAAGTTCTTCAATGATGATATCACGGAACGTTGTATGAAACACGACTCAAAGTCCTCCCATGCAACGGTGTGCACTCTAAACCTACAAAAACCTAGCCTTTTGAGAAGATTAAACAACACCTTTCGCGCGCTCAGCACATTAATTTTAGCATCAGCCTTTGAGTCGCTCCCTAAATTTCCCGCAAATGACCTTTGTAAGCGTGTTGAAGGGACACCATCTTTAAAAGTTATAGAAGTAATTGAAAAATTAAGAAGGTGAGGGTACTGTCCGTACGCCTGCAAATTTATGATGTCGTTGAAACCGGGGAACTTATGGAGCTCACAACTCCAGGTCAGCTTAAAACCGAGTTGAATGATGACCGCGTTTTAATCATCGTAGATGATGACGATCGGAAAATCTGGTTATGGAAAGGAGCAGAAGCAGGCGTTCGTAAAAAATTCATCGCAGCACGTCAAGGTCAAGCCGTTCGTAGTCAACGAGGTTTAGTGTACAAAGTCCTCTCAGTTGACGGTGGTGAAGAACCAGATGCATTTCTGGCTCTAATGGGTGAAAAACCCAAACCTCCTGAACCCAAGAAAGAAGTGGAAGTGCAGGTCGAATTACCAAACAAAACCATCGAGATTACTCCCGACAAAGCCCCATCCAAACCAGTTTCCTCCAAACCCAAACCTGAACCTCAACCTGTTAGGATGCCTGTTGCAACAACCCAGCTTGGGACCGAGTATAATGGAGCAGAGCAACAATGGCCACAGCGATCATCAACAGCGAGTATTGTGCCTGCTCCTGCTCAAGATGATATTGTTGGGCGAGTAGCTAATACCACCCCTCCTCCGGGGTACAGCCGGGAACTGGTCATTATTGGTCAAGAGGTTTTTACCAGTGTTGATCGGAAAGTGACTTTTCTGGGAAAGACTCAAACAACATCGCAACTGGAACGCACACGCACGCTCCCTGATGGTCCTTTCTTCGGTGGCGATTATACACCCCGTATTTTAGTGGAGGATGGTCGTGTACTTGCGACTGAGTTTTTGAAGAAGAGTGATAAAAACTCACATGGGTTGCGGGATGCTGTTGCGGAAGCCGATGTGAGTGAGTTAATCGACATCTTCCGAATCACAACTGAAACTGCAGAGATTGAAGCTGAGGAGACACCAAAGAAGAAGTCGAAGAAAAAGTCAAAGAAGAAGTAACAGCTTTCCTCTCGAGAATTTTTTTTGTTTCTTTGATTTGGGTCAAAGTTCTATTATTTACTTCAGACTATTGCAAAAGTAATGAATCATTACATTTCTGTAACTCATTCTTTTGGACTTGACCACTTTTTCCAGATGATTATTGCGATTATAATAAGAAACGAAATAGCAATTATCCAGTATACAACAAGGAGAGGTGGTGGCCACCATATTTCAACTGGCGGTGGTGGTGGTTGAGAAATTACGATTGAACCAAGATTATCCATCCAAAATGGCATTTTCCCAACTCGTCAATATTTTCGTGGATATGAGAATTTAAATCGTTGCTTAATTCCTGATATTATTCCAAAAGTAATGAATGGTATCATTTTTGTTAAACATGTTTTTGTACCGATTCCGCCCAAGATTCAATTGAAAAAGTCAGACCTATACCGAAATCGTTAAAATCCGTATTGAAATTATGGTTCAAGAGAGAATAAGTTTGGAGTATCTGTTAATAGTTTTGATATCTCTTTTTTCTAGTTTCCAACCGCCACCATTGATTGATGATTTTGGATTTCGTGGATTAATGTATGCGGTATTTCTTGGTCTTCTCATTGTTCTCATCATCGTCATTATATTCTTTGCTTTAAGATTCTTTGAGCGAATGGGCTTTAAGATTCTTTTTCTGCGCCCCAATCGCAATTTGATGGCTATATCCATTTCAACGCGCTTAAACCCATTTCAAAGAAGTAGTTCACAATATTAATCCCACTTTTATTGGGGTTCAATTTTGGTTTGACGTTTATGCCAAAATACGAAAGTAATAAAGGGTACAATTTGTAGCACTCACATTGAATACTTCATGGTGAGAACTTCAATGACTCAGAAATGTGCTCGTTGTGGAGCAACGCTTAAAGAATCAGCAAAATTCTGCACGGTCTGTGGTAACCCTGTTGCCGGAGCCCAAACTGCTCTCACACCTCAATCTCCTATCGAAGAACTGAAATGTACTAATTGTGGTTCACCCCTGAAAGCAGGGACTAAGTTTTGTACTAAATGTGGCACTGCAATTGAAGAACCTACTACTCCTACTCCCACGCCTTCTGATCTAAATGCCTGTCCTCATTGCGGGTTCGGGAACAACCCTGCGTCTTCAAATTTCTGTATTAATTGCGGACAAGCACTCTCAACAGCTGTTCCGCCTCCATCAGAATCGACACCTGTGGAATCTTCTCCCACCTCAAAAACTTCAGCACTAGTTTGCTCATCTTGTGGTCGTGAAGCTAAACCCAGTACTAAGTTCTGCATATTTTGTGGGGGCAAACTTACAGAAGCCTCTGAAACTGCAGAACCTGCACCTGTAAAAAGACCTCCACCTACAAAAGAGCCAGTCACTGCAGTTAAACCCATACAAGTGCCTGCCAAAGTCTTAGCCAGCCTCATGGCTCGTGGACGCCAGCTCACACTTGAAGATGAGCTGGTGAAAAATGGCGCTGAATCAGACGAGCTCTTGGATGAACTAAGTCAGGCTGCAGGTGATAGTGATTTCGAATTAGAGGAACTCATCGATTCTTACATTAATGAAAAAAGTGAACTGGACCGCCTTGAAGCTCTCCATCAGAAAGGGGAAGTCAGTGAACGAGTCTATGACCGCCTCGCACAAGAATATGACGAAAAACTAGCCCGTATGGATGAGCAAATCAAAGAGGGGCTCACGAAGCTTCAAGGCTATCATGCCCAAATCCAACAAGATCATGCCGAAGTCAAAGAAGAGTTAGAAACCTTAAATGCACGTTTACTAATAGGAGACGACGAAATAAAAGATATGGCAACGAAAGAGACACTTACAGGCAAAGCCGAGCGGCTCAACTATGCCCTGCTCGCCTGCGATCATATCATTAAAAAGGAATCTGCTATGCGGACTGGTCCAATCACTCGTTTTGAAGTCACTGAAACGACGGTTGCGGATTCAAAGGTCACCAGCTCAGAACCGGAAGAAGTAGAAGTTATCACATCAAAATCCAAGACTGAGGAACCTGAAACCCCCAGTCCAAAACCAACAACTTCACGAGCTGATGCTGAAGCAGGTAAAATCTGTCCACAGTGTGGACGGGTGACCGCTGCTGATGCCAAGTTTTGCATCCATTGTGCGGCCCCTCTTTAGTCTGCCCATTTTATTCTGAGGGGCTTTCCAAATTATCAAGTTGGGCAAAGAAGGCATCCGTCATCTTTGCTCGATATTCAAAACCACCTAGTCCAGAGGCTAACATTAATGGTCGGACATCAGTTAGGAGTTCTTGGCGTGACCGGAGTTGGACATCCGAGATTTCTCTGAGATCTTTTGCTCCTAGTGTTCCTCCGACAACATGAGCAAGGAAGACGTAGGAGACCCAAGGGACAGCTGGCTGAGTTCCACAATGTAAACGCACATGTGATTCCAAGACAAATCGGTCAATTTCAACATCAAACCCTGTTTCTTCACTGGCTTCACGTTGCGCTGCAATGATTAAGCTTTCAGAAGGTTGCGCTCCGCCAGACGGAGCTCGTACAATCCCAGTTTTCGCATACGCGTGTTTTTCGATAACTACGTATTTCCCCTGATATTGAATGAATATGGTTACATCGTGCTGTCGACCCCGTTCCATCGAACGTTGGACAAGGGCAAACTCATCATGGAGCATCTCAACATCAAAATCGACACGTTTAGGAACACCATATTGTTGACTTAAAAAAGCGAGCTCAGCTGTAAAGTCCTCATGAGCCAAGAAGTAAAACCTCAAAGTGAGAAACGAAAATTCTGCCTAAAAGGGTGATGGTAGCATTAACAGTCCGCAATTCCAAGGCAAGATAAATAGTGGGGAAGGACGGGCCTGGCTACCCGTCCATTTCGACCTCACGCCGTCTGATCAGTCGATTCCCCGGAGGCTTTGGGCTCTTCCTCTGACTTTGTGGATCTTAGCTGCAGTTCTACAATTCCATTACGAAATTGGAGCGAGGTAAGCGTAACAGGAATAGGTAATTCCAATTCTCGGAAAATCCGCCCCTGCACCCAAAGCTTCAATTGCTTCTCATTCACGTCGACTTGGACATCATGCTCACTCATCGCAGGGGTATCAAAGATTGCAGTGTAGCCATCTGCCGTGTCAAAAATATCGATTAGATAATCATCAGCGTCGAGTTTGAATTGTGCTTGGGGCCCTGGAAACGGTCGGTCTGGGGTCAAGGGATCAGGGATTGGTGACGGACGTCGTTCTTGAGGTGTTGGAGGAAATCGGAATGGAACGCTTTGAGTGTGCATCCTTTCTTCGAGTTCCTTACGAGCTTGAGGAGGAAGATTGCCCCATTCTTGGGTGTGCATTTTACCATCCGGTCCCAAGTAGGTGGTTCGACCATAGACAAAGGGTCCAAATCGCTGAGTGCGAACACTCTCACGATTTTCGATATCAGAATCGGAAGGAGGGGTGGACTGTTGTAGATCGTTGAACATACGACGGATTGCCTGCATTTGGTGTTTGAATAGTTCATCAAATTCGTCAGTTTCATCAAAGAAGCTCATGGTGTTTTCCTCCGTGAGTTACTCACATTTATTTACTCACATATTGTGACTAACAAAATGTGTGTAATACTTCCTTTTAAACATTTCCACAGAACCACAACACTAAATACTCGCAAAATGTCACTAACATCTAGTGAGTGACCCACGCGACGAAGGTAATCGCCATGTCCCATCGTAACTCCCATGATGAGTCTGTCCATCTATTTTGGCTGCTAGGTAATCCCACGCGTTTCGAGATATTACGGCGGCTTTCCCAGGAGCCCATGTTCCTTGGGCAACTCAGTCGCGAACTCTCCGTTCACCAACAGGCCATCCTACGTCATCTACAGGAACTTATTCAGAAGGGGTTCTTAGAAACATATGAAGACGAAAGCATTCGTGGTCCACCACGGAAATACTATCGCTTGGCGAAGACGGTCCGTGTATCTGTGCAAATTACCCCACAAGGAATTCGTGTTGTCCGTGTTGTTCCAACAATGCAAAAGCCGCGGACCATTGAAGGTGTCATTCAACGAAGTTATCCAGAAATCTACCAACTAGTTTCTCGCGTCCAACGGTTAAGCAATATTCCCAACGAGTTAGATCGGAAGCGTGCTGCGATTGATTTGATACAACAATTAGAGGTCAAGGCAAAAGAATCGCAAGAGGTCAGCAAATTTTTAGATTCCATAGTTTCTGCACTCCAGAAGAAGTATTTGTAAGGGTGTTACTTCGATTCTGTTATGAATCAAACCTAGCCTTAAACGAAATCAGGGGCTAGTTTTCTTTATTTTGAGAAGTGGAAAAACAAAATCTTGGACGCGTGAGACGCTTTCTTTGACAATCCGTCCAATCCGATCATGGTATACTTGGGAAAGGGTTGGTACTTCTTTATCATGAAGCCACTCTGGTGCTTGAAGGCCTGTAATCTCTGTGAATAACATTTGCCAGCTTTCGGGAATTTCATTGGCTAGATGCACTCCTGATAGTTGTCCTAAAATTACTGTCCAGCATCGCGGAACCGAATAATAGGAATAGCCACCTCCACCGACCGCAATAAGCTTGCCCTGTGAATATTGATGCGCGAGCTCGTGAACACGCTGACTTATTTTCGCAAATGCGTTGGTGGTTAGGAGAAGATTGCCCAATTGATCCTGAAAATGTGTGTCCACTCCATTTTGCATTAAAATTACTTGGGGTTTGAAAGCGTCAATGATTGGGGGAACGATGGCTTCGAAGGCTTCGAGGTATTGAGTGTCTTGTGTGTAAGGGGGCATTGGAAGATTCACAGTATATCCTCGTCCTTCGCCTTCACCGATGTCATGGGGATATCCAGTTCCTGGATAGAGGGTACGGCCTGTTTGGTGAATGGACAAGGTTAGCACCTCTGGATCTGTTTCAAACTGCTCTTGAACGCCGTCCGCATGATGGACATCGATGTCTAAGTACAATATACGTTTTTGTTGATATTTCCTTTTTAGGTAATGACAGGCTATGGCTACGTCATTGAAAATACAAAATCCAGCGGCTCGGTTGGCATGGGCATGATGCAGACCCCCTCCCGGGTTCCAGGCATGGTCTGTTTTACCTTGCATCACACTATCCACACAGGCTATGGTTGCCCCCACCATAAGCCGGGTAATGTCATAAGCTCCAGGAAACGCTACAGTATCACCCATATCCAAGGTGGAATATCCCTGTTTCTGGCTTAGGGCCCGAATCTCATCAATATACTCCTGAGTGTGAACAAATCGTAGCAGTTCATCATCTACTGGTTCGAAATCCGGTTCGCTAACTCCGGGGCTAGATAGAATACCGAGTGCTTTACTCAGTTCATAATGTAATAGGATTCGATCTTGATGAAGGGGATGATGGGGACCCAAATCATATTTGATGAACTGCTCATCGTAATAAACAGCGATCGAATCTGTCACAGCGACCATCCGTCCCTAATGATGGTTTCACTTAATATTCGTTGTTTCCGCCTAAAGTACTTGCGAAAAATCCAACAAAATATCACAATGGATCGAAGAACTGGGAGAATATAAAAATCGGGTTTCCTGTAATTGACCTGAAAGGTGTGGCAACCGCTCGAAGAGTGGTTTCGCCACAATTGGCTCCCGGCGTGGTGTACACACTGGCTACTCACGAACGAGTAAATGATAGAACAGAGGCAATACTTGAAACTCCAGCAATCAAGCCCAAGACGCCTATTTTCAAAGTAATTGTTGCTGGCGAAGGAGGAGTGGGGAAGACCAGCTTAAACCAACGCTATCTCTACGATTATAGCACGACGCCCACCATGACAGTAGGCACCGAGTTTGCCTATCAAGAATTAGAAATAAAAAACCAAAAACTTG
>JABXGS010000108.1 GCA_016550425.1 archaeon | reverse complement strand
GAAACAATTCTAATGATTATAGTGAAGTTTTGCCATTCATACTCCCAGCTATAAGAACCGACAACACGCATAGTTACAACATATTTGACTGCTTCAACATCTCCATATGACGAATCATACCAGATGAAGACTGTAGGATCTACTCCATCGGGGACGAAATCTCCAGTTCCAATGAGGGTCCAGCTTGTCTCATCAGCAGGGTCTTCATAATAGGTGTAATTGACACGAACGTTATCCTTCCAAATTCCCGAGTCATTTCGAACATATGTACTAAAATATGGATCATAAAAACGCACTTGACTTGTATACCCTTGATCTCGGGTCGTTTCTGCTGTGTATTCATTAGGTCCAGTCAATTGAGTAGGTTTAATCATGACATACTCTAAATCATTGACTAGATTGATGGTTAGGGATAGGTGTGTGCCAGTATCATAAGTAGCATTCACATATCCATACCGGAAGAGTTCTACATAGACTTCTGCTGTCTGACTCGGACTGATTGAATCGGTATCAAAAAGCAGTGAATATGCGCCGTATCCATTTGGTGTCATTGATTCATATTGCACTTGGAAATTGCGATCAATATAGCGAAGGCGGGCTGAAGCGTCCGTGATAAAGTCTAAAGTGTCATTATTCTGCCAGGTAACATTAACAAGAACTGTATCATCCCATATTACTCGTTGTTGGTTGACCGGGGAGATTTTAGTTGCTCGACTTGGAATAACAACTGTAAATGCTTCTTTTCGCATACCGCACTGAGTGGCATTATGAAAAGCCACCGTTGCGAGCCATGCACTTCCGGCATCCATTTCCTGGATACTGGGTATTTTCCAACCAGAACTTGTCAATGTCTCATTTTGATCATGGAATGTTGGTGAGGTTTCAGATTTCCATAGAGTTTGGTTCGGGTAAAAGAAAGTGATATTCGCAAAGTTTCCTGTGGCTCCGAATGGACGTAATTGAGCCTTAAGGCGAATCCAGTCATTCGAAACAAAATATTCTCCTGAACTTACATTGGCCCAACCATTCACACCGTTTGAACTCTTTTGAAGGAATACTTGGAGAATATAATTGAGACTTATGGCATAAATCGAATATACTTGGTCAGATTGAACGACATCGTCATCTAATTTCACGAACCGACTAGAAGAATTATAGCTGTAGGCAGTTATCGATTGTCCTGTTTCATTTTTTACTTCACTTAAGCTCCACAAGGATTCAAGATAAACTCCAAAGGAATAGCCGGTATGTCCACTTGGAGGTTGATTGCTTGTGTAGTTTATTTCCCAAATTGGATTGGCATCTACTGGAGCAGAAAAGGTGGTTGTCGCTTGGGTTGAGGATTGGTGCTTGATATACATCGAATATGAATAGTCAAAGGTGATAGTGAAGGAGGAATTGAATTGGAAGTTTTGAGTTGTGGACCAGCAATCCACAAGAGGGGTTTCTTCACGACTAGCAGGATCTGCATAGATGGTTATACTTCCAGTTTGGGCACCAGTATCTGAAATGGATTCATCATTCAGTGTGAGTGAAACCTCACTCGGTTTACTTGGAGTTTTCAAGACATACTGAAAATTATCAAAGTAGATGTGCCCATCAACGGAACTCCATTTAGATCCACCTTCCTTTTTCACTGTTATTCGAAGAGTGGCCGTGCCATTAATTGGAGTGGTGGTCATTGAGTGATGGTCCCAACTCGTTGGATGATAACTACTAGTATTTTGTTGCCAGCTAGCAATGATCGAGGCTTGATATTCCAGAGTTACATTCACAAAGAGCCAGCTCTGTTGAGTAATATCATTAGAGAATTTGATATCAAACGAGAAGTTGAGGTTTGATGGAGAGATTGCTGACGTGTATTCAAATTCGCTTTCAAGATAGGCGATTGCGGTGGTTAATCGTGTCCACCAATAGCGCAGGGTAATATCCATACAATCTCCGGTGGTCCCTCCTGTATTATTATCGATACTGTCGATAATTCGGTTGGCGTCGTTGTAAGGAACCTTACCATTTTGGGTCAGTGTCCAATTCTGTACTTCTTGATCGATATCACTGCCAGCAATGTGAAAATCTTCATTATACTTATCAAAATCGCCGTTAGGAATTGGATCTTCCGTTCGGATGAGATTTGAAACACTTGTAACTAGTTGATATCCGCTATAACCCGGGTAAAACCAACTAGCATCATAATCGAAAGTTGTAGAGTTGATTCCATCAGTAAAACTTGCACTATCATTGCGAGCAAACTCAAAAACATTGATTGACCCCCCACTTCCAGTATATGGTGAATTAGGCGGAGCACTACCGTAGACAGGAGAAATTGGATTCTCTGAAAATGAACCAAAGGATATGAAGGCGAAAAACAAGATTGCTGTCAACAGACGTATTTTCATATTCCCCATATGTATCACCAACTAGTGAGAAGTAGCGTCTTCAGTCCCCGCTGCTAAGCCGCTTCTTCTAGGGTTAGGAACGGAATTTAAATAGATTTTGTGAAATGCACATCTAAGTGAACGAGCATCAATTTTTCGTAACATGAAAGATAATTATATGACAAACCCAGTTGGAGAACAGGATTTCAATTATGACAGTCAAGCGATTCAATCTTGTTGTTGTTGGGCATCTCACAATTGATCTCACGAAATTTGGTGACAAAGAACGGAAGGGGTTAGGTGGCCCACCAGCATATGCAATGGTAACCTCAGCCTTGGGCTTAAAAAATGTTGGAATTGTGTCTCGAATTGGGAAAGACTTTCCACAAGAATACTATGATACTCTAATCGATTCTGGATTGGATCTTGAGGGTATTATACGAAATGAAGAGACGACTCAATTTACTAACATATACGACCAAAATGGTGATCGAACTCAATTCGCAAGCCATGTAGCACCTCGTTTGACCAGTTCCGATATCCCTAAACCGTACTGGAACACTAATTGGATGCATTTCAGCCCAGTCATTGGAGAAGTCGATCCTGCCCTCATTTCAGAAGCAAGGGGACATGAGGTTAAGGTATCAGTGGATGCGCAAGGATTTGTCCGTACAGTAAAAAAGAAAGACAACACCATTCAGGGCTGTGACTGGAAAGGATTTTCAGAATATTCAAAGATGATTCAGATTCTTAAAGCAGATACGAATGAACTCTGTCAACTCGCCAAAAAGGTTCATTTCAAAGAAGCTGCCCATTCAATTCACCAAAGAGGAGTTCCTATCATCCTGATAACTCGAGGTTACAAGGGAGCCTACCTTTCGCAAAAAGATAGTCTAAATAAAATTCCAATAATCCCCGTGGAGCGAGTAATCGACCATACCGGGAGTGGCGATGTCTTTGCCCTCAGTTTTGTTAGAGAATATGAAAGTACCCAACGCCCTCTATGGTCTGCATATTTTGCAACAACAGCGGCATCCTTTAATCTAGAATCGCCAGGCCCAACGAATTTTCCTTCCTACAAGGAAGTTTTGCATCGACTCCGAGCATTTCTTACCCTGCCTGAAAACCGTGAGCAAACGGAACTACTGTTGAACGAACCAGGACCTGGTCACTGTCCCCTCTAAGATTCAATCTAGCGTCAATCGTAGTAACAAATTCGTAGAGTGTCCGTAAAGTTTATATCGGTATCCGATAGTATCGCTTTCCGATATTCCCTTCATCGACACATATTTGGTTGTTTAGGACATGCACCCCAAACTACATGAACACCCATCGGAATCTTCAAGCACCGTCAAATCTCTCGGGAAAGGGTATATGCGTGCGATTATACTTGCATTATTAGCAGAGCAGCCACGATATGGCTATGAAATACTCTACACGCTCGCAGAATCTAGTGATGGGTGGCGACCATCTCCAGGCACAATCTATCCAATTCTCCATGACCTACATGAGCGTGGATGGATTATGAAAAAAGAGAGTGCGCAAGAAGGTCGACGCCGCATCATTTACCGCATCGGAGCAAAAGGAAAGCGCCATCTTGAACATGACGCAATGGAGCACGCTCGCTTTGTAGCGATGATGCGCAATATTCTCATCAAACATGGTGGTCCACACTTTCCTGGACCCCCTGCGTTCAATGTGGATAAGGCATTACAACGATTACAAAATTTTAATTTGATTCTTGATGAGGCGCCATTGCTTCCTCAAGATATTGCATCGAACGATCCAGAAAGCCTTGTATTATTAAAGCGTCGACTTCGGTTGTTAAAAAACCACCAGATAAACATTGGGAAAGCAATTCAAAATGTCCAGAAGGAAATTCAAAACCGCGAGGAGAATTCCTCGCATCATATATCAGAAGTGGAGAAGTGACAACAATTAGTATTATCGAAGTGAAAGAACTAACGAAAGTCTTTGACGAGGAGCTAACGGCCGTCGATCATGTTTCATTCAGTGTAGAAGAGGGTGAAATCTTTGGTTTTCTCGGACCAAATGGTGCAGGAAAAACCACTACCCTTAACATGCTTGCCACGATCCTCCGACCAACAAGTGGAACAGCGGTTGTCAATGGATTTGATATTCACAAAGATCCAGACTCAGTTCGCCGGAGTATAGGCTTTGTTTTCCAAGATCCGACTTTAGATATCGAGTTGACTGGTCGAGAGAATCTCGATTTTCATGGTCGTCTATATGGGCTGACCAAAAAAGAACGACAGGACCGTATTAAAGAAATTCTTGAGGTTGTCCAATTAACAGATCGGGCAGATGCGTTTGTAAAGACGTATAGCGGTGGAATGAAGCGGCGACTTGAGATAGCTCGAGGATTATTGCATTACCCTAAGGTGTTATTTCTTGATGAACCAACTTTGGGATTAGACCCTCAAACACGTCGAGCAATTTGGGATTATATAATCAAACTCAACCAGGAAAATAACGTCACCATCATCCTAACCACCCATTATACTGAAGAAGCGGACCATTTGTGTAATCGAATTCAAATAATAGATTTTGGAAAAATCGTAGCAAACGATACTCCTGGAAACCTGAAGGAAACACTACAAGGCGATGTGGTGGGCCTCATCTTCAAAAAGGCTGAAGATGCCCAGTTGATGTTTCCTAAACTAAATAACCTTGATTGGGTGCAAAATGCGCTCCCAGTATCCAATAGTAGCAATAATGTGGGAATGAGCCAGTTTAGCCAATTAATGCGGCAGATGGTAGGAGGTACAGGAATGAATATGATGGGAGGCATAGGTGGCATGGGTGGAGGAGAAAAACCTCAGATGCATAAGGACCCAGAAAAGGTAGCTGAAATGAAGAAGAAGATGCAAAGTCACAGCGGCCCCTTGAAAAAGTTCCGTCAAATTAACTTGCTCGTTGATAATGCAAGCAAAAGGATTCCACAACTAGTAAAAATTGTGGATCAAGCAGGAGTCGAACTTGAATCCGTGCAAATGCATAAACCGACATTAGACGATGTTTTTCTTTCAGTAACTGGTCGAAGTATCCGAGATGAATCGGGTAGTATGATGCAAATGTTTCGTCGATTTCGAACGCTACGCCAAGCTCGAGGAGGGCGAACTCCCCATTAACGAGGTGATATGTGAAATGCAACCAATATCAGGACAAGCTATTTACGTAGTCTTACTTCGCGAACTTAAACGGTTCTGGCGAGCCAGAGCTCGAATTATAGCATCGATTGCTCAAAGCTTCTTTTTCCTCCTGATTCTAGGGTTTGGAATTGGAGGTTTGTTTGGAGGAGCAATGGGAGGTAGTTACCTTACTTATATCGCACCGGGAATTATTGCAATGTCATTACTGTTTGCTTCTGTCTTTTCAGGAGTTTCAGTGATCTTCGATCGACAATTTGGCTTCTTCAAGGAGATGCTGGTTGCCCCAGTGAGTCGAACAAGCATCATTACAGGAAAGATATTTGGTGGGGCAATCACCGCCGTCATCCAAGGCTTGCTAATCCTCGTAGTATCAGCAGTCTTAGGAGCCTTTCTTCTCGATTTACGGTTCGCCATTGGCATTTTAGCAGGAATCGGAGTTATGCTTCTCATTACTGCGGGATTTGTTGGGTTGGGTGTCGCCATAGGTTCAGCACTCACTGATTTCCATGCGTTCCAACTAATCAGCACCTTCATCATTTGGCCATTATTCATGCTCTCGGGAGTCTTCTTCCCCATTGACACTGCACCCATACCACTTCAAGTAGTCATGCTAGCCGATCCTCTATTCTATGGTGTAGAGCTCCTACGATTCTGTCTTGTAGGATATATAACGCCGATCCTTGGACCTTGGGGACCATTCATTGCGCTTGGTGTACTCGGAGGTTTCTCACTTTTGATGATAGCGATCGGAACCTACCTCTTCTCCCGAGCTGAAGCCTAAATTAGCCTTCGAATTCAGAAGCCAGCATATCATAGAGAAGGAGATCGTGATATGCTCCTTCGAAAAATGAAGCCTGACGGCGTCGACCGCCAGGCTTGAAACCTATTTTTTTATAGACCTGCTGTGCCGGAGTGTTGAGATCATGAGTGAACAGCACGATTCGGTGAAGGTTTAGCTGGTTAAAGGCGTATCTGAGAAGGAGTTGTAAAGCTTCGGTACCCTGACCTTTTCCACGGTGTTTGTTTTCAAAGATTACTATAAATAACTCTGCTTTGCGGTTTATTTTGGCGACATTAAAAAGTCCGCACATACCAATGAGCTTATTTGTTTTGGTAAGGTCAATGGCGAAGAAGTATTTGCTATGGCTTTTTCGACCATCCCAAGTGCTGCGAATCCATTGTTTTAAGTCATCAGAGGAAAGTGGGTTAACGTTGTCTAAGAATCGCCGAGCTTCGAGCGAATTGTACACTTGGGCGATGTTAGGAATGTCGTCTAGTTCCAGACTGCGAAGTCGAATGGTTTTACCGGTGAACATTGACTATTGTTCCTCCTGTAGTGGATAATGCGGGGGATGGTGCTCACGGAATTCGTCTTCAAGGATATCCATGAGGAGAGTGTTTTTGAAGCGACCATCTTGGAAAAGTGATTGGCGATGTGTTGCCGAGTGTTGGAATCCAACATTCTTGTACGCGTGGATGGCTCGGGGATTGTCTTCATTGACGATTAAGAAGGTGCTGTGTAAATTAAGGAAATTGAAGCCGTATCCCAAAAGGAGGTTAAGGGCTTCAGTGCCATAGCCTTTGCTCCAGTATTGCTTGTTCCAGATGGCGATACCTAACTCAGCAGATCGGTTGATTCGTTCAATAGAAAAGAGGCTGCAGGTTCCGATTAACAAGTGGCTGTCTTTGAGTTCAATCCCGAAGACGTATTCGGTTCCCTTTTGGCGATTTTCCCATGTGTTACGAATCCATTGTTCCTCTTCTTCACGACTGATTGGGATGAGATGTCCTAGAAAACGTCGCAGCTCCACGTCATTGAAGTGTTTGAGGATTTCTTCAGTATCAGACAGTTCTAATCCGCGTAATCGAATGCGCTTTCCTGTAATCATGAGGACACGTCCAAGGTTTGAATTGAGATTGGAGGGAACGTTGTTCAGAGTGCTATTTTTCTGTTTCTTACCAGGATGTTTAATGTGGAAAATTCCAGCCCATCATCTCACGAATTGCATGACCTGTAAAGCTAGCCACTAGTATGAATGGCAACGCTAGCACGAGGAAGAGAATAAGACTCTGAGCATACAATAGCGAAAATGCCACAAGCACATCGGGAAGAATAGCCAACCAATCTGGGTAAACGCCCCACATCCATTGCCAGTGGGGAATTAACATAGATCCGTACGCAGGATTCTGATATAGGAGGAGTATTATGATGAAGTAGTTGAGAATGAGGAAGAGGAATGGTCCCATGAATCCAGCCACGACGACATCCTTGGTTTCAAAGCTGACGAGGAAACCAATTAGGAAAGCCATACCACCAAAAACAAACAAGTAAAAGAAGAAGTCAATTACAGCTGTGGGCGAAATAGAATTGATAATGTAAGTGAACTTAGTTCCAAAGATAAAGAAGTGGAGCCAATCGATCCCTAGGAAGCCTAGACACATGAGGAAAGCAATAAAGAAGGTGTGTCGCCAGCTGACTTTAGGTTTGATGTCCTGTGCCATGGATTCATGCCCCGTTTTTATGGTTAATAGAGATGTTTTCGACGGTTCCTAGGCTTCGTTTTGTTTGTATTAAAGTTGATGGTCTTGAACAACATTGCTAGCTGTTTTTTCAATGAAAATGCAGTAATACTATAGGGGAACGAGGGTCGCACCGACATGAAAGATTAGACGATAAACCTCGACACGACCACTGCGAGTTTCAGCCAAGAAGGTTGTTTGAACAAGTGGTTCTAGTACAAGAACCCAGTTCCAATTCCCACTCGCCTCGGCTATTTGAAAGAGGTTTTGATCATTATCTGTCAGTGAATACTGCCAATTAAAATTCCGATATTCACCTGGTGGAATGACGACTCGACCACCTTTGAAACCGAACCCATAGTAGAGTTGATCTCCATTCAGAAAGAAATGTGTATCAGTATGAACTATCTCGGTTGAAATGAAGAGCGCGGGATTGTAAATTCGCCCACTCACCTGCGCTCTCTGATATCTTCCAGTTGACTCATTTACAAAGACCTGAATTTCGGTTATCTCACATGCAAAACTCATGGAAGTATAAGTATCCGTTTGATAGATCATCGATAGCCCTAGTAAAACACTTGACCCGAGTATTACGGAAAGGAACAGGAGGATGCGTGTTCGCCGAATCATATGAGTTCACACCCAGGTTTTTATCTTTTTCAATTTTCTTCTCCGTATTAACTCAGTGGTGGCGGCAATTATAATGTAGCGCTGGTTTTCTTAAATTATTTAACACTCAATTCCAATTCAGTTTATGTTTTGCTGAGCAAACTGAGAGGAGGAATGCGATTTCTCTGATTCTAACCTTTCTTGTCAGCGTGGTAACTTCCACCTCATCATCTCTCGAGCAGCATACCCTGTAAAGCTGGCTGCCAAGATAAAAGGGCTCGCCAGCAGAAGGAAGAAGAAAATACCATCGGAATAGAGTATTGTAAATACAGTCTGTACCTCTGGCAATATTTTCAACCAATCTGGATAAACACCCCAGTACCATTGCCAGTGGTGAACCAATGAGGACCCATAAGCTGGATTCTGATGAAGTAAAGCTATGATGATGAAGTAATTCACTAGGAGAAAAAGAAAAGGACCGATGAATCCTGCTACAACCACATCTTTAGCTTCAAAGGTGAATATGAAACCAACTAAGAAAGCTAATCCTGCAAAGATAAAAAGATAAAAGAATAAGTCAAAAAACGCAGTCGGGGAAGCAGGATTAAGGATATATGTAAATTTAGTTCCAAAAATCGCTAAATGCAACCAATCAATACCCAAGTACACCAAACAAATAACTACAGATATTACCAGAGCGTTACGCCATCTAACCCTAGTTCTAATATCCTGTGCCATAAACGTCAATACCCATTTCACGAATTTATTGGTGTTGAACCCAAAATTAGGAATCCCGTATTAAAGGAATCGGCTATGCAACTCTAATCTAAAAGAAAGTTAAATACCCAAAAAAAAAGAGTAGACGATTAAAAATCCGTAATGGCTTTTGTTCGGTAATTTTCTTGATTTCTGTCCACGATAACAACATAGAGAGTATTTAAGGTTGAAGTCTGTAAAGATATCCTATTGGTAGAGGGTGTCTTGTTGTGGTTCGATTTAAGAAATCCCAACTCTATGCACTCTGGCTAGTTCTCATTTTAGCCCTTTTCTTTACAAATTGGGTTGGACTTCGAGATCGATACCTCACAAATGCGTATCAAACGAATAATGTCATTCAGATTGCAATGGGCGAACTCGATATTTTAAAACCGGGACTAGAAATGGCATATATCACACCACAAACAGTAAATGTGATTGGGGGACTCACATCCATTTCATGGCAAAATACTTCTTACCGGAATTTAAACTGGGAAACGAATCCATTTATCGCATTAACCGTTGGAGATTATGATAGCACTCGGAAGGGTGATGAAATGGCAGTTCTCTGTCAGAATGGGACCCTGTTCATGGTGTACCGTGGAGTTACTCAATGGGAGACTTCAAGGATTGGAATCCTGCCCGATGAAGCCCCCGTCTGGACGACCAATATTATGTTTTCTGGACAACTCATTAGTACCACTGATGAACACGAAATCGCCATCGTGGGGCAATACTTCAACTGGTCAACAACCTTAACTACCGGCCGCATTTTCGTAGCCAGCCGTTTAACAAATTTGACTTGGCAGCTAAGCCAAGTTCACGTAGAATCAACACCCTTACTATGTGGAACCGCAGGAGATGTGGACGATGCACATGTTGGTCAGGAACTACTTGCAGGTGGAGTAGACACTGGTGTTTTCTACCTGAGTTACAATAATGGGTCCTGGGACGAAGAACGTCTCATCCAATGGGTTGATCCCATCCGATCAATCGCAGTTGGAGATTTCATGGTTCACCCTTCGGGAAATGAGATCGCCTTAATTCGAGATCAAGATATCTTCATTTATCGCGAGATAACTGGAGTTTGGACACCCACTACAATTTGGTCCGCACGAATCACGCGAATAAGCATGAATTCAGTTTGTATTGGAGATATCGACCCCTTCAGTCCAGGACAAGAAATTCTTGGTGTTGGTACCATCAGTGAAACTAGTCAGTCCGTTCTTGTGGTCTTGAAATATGGTTTACTTTGGGTTCCAAGTATTCTTTGGAATCTCGGGACACATCCAGTTAGTGTCACTGTTTCGAATTTTGATTTCAATCGGATGGGCACTGAAGTTGTTGTGGCGTATACGCCACAGACAGTTGTGCTTTCTGTACCGAGTACGACGGACCGAACGTTTCGTGCAGGTCAAACTGTGCTAGTGCCGGCCATATTGCTACTTCCAGGCACTCTGATTCTTTTTGCTCTAGCTGATTATATGGGTCGCGTTGGCGAAGCGCGTCGTCGAAGACGGTCACTGGAGATGATTGCGAAAGGATATGTTAAATGTCCCATCTGCAAACGTTTCATACCGAGGGACAAAGCTGATGCTCACAGACGATATCACCGAACTGAGCAGTTTCGGTGAAATCAGCTAGCATTTAAGAATACGACCAGGGAGTTCGTGGAGAACCTGAGTTGCTTCATTGACGATATCATCGATAAGCGAAGCAACAGTAGGGAGATCTTTAATCCGTCCTGTGACTTCGCCTCCAAACATTAACGCGGTGTCTGTTTTTCGATCCAGTAAATCTACAAATCCGTCCTGTTCCAATTTGAGAATCGCTTTGTTTGATTCCACAGGATCACCAAGATAGAATCGTGGAACATCACCAAGAGTTTGTTCTACAAGCATTTCCGCTCGTTGATTCCGGAGAAAACGCATCGGACCAAAAAGCCCTCGACCCACTAAGGTTTGTCGTTCCTCATGTGAAACAATAGCATCCTTCCAAATGCCTTCAAAGTCGGCTTCTTGTGTCGCGATAAACCGAGTACCCATTTGGACACCAACCGCACCCAAACAAAGAGCCGCTGCTAAGGATGCACCATCACTAAAGCCCCCTGCACCGACAACCAGTGAGTTGACCGCACGAGCCACCGCTGGGATGAGGACCATTGAGTGGACAGGGTCCCATGAAACATGGGCACCACCTTCATGACCCGATGCAACAATGACATCTGCCCCAGACCTTTCAGCCTTCTTGGCATGATATACTGACGGAACCACATGAATCCAAATTAACCCATGTTTCTTAACTTCTGTCCATGGAGCAGGATTGCCTGCAGATGTAATGAGTACCCTGAGTTGTCGTTCAATGTCAGAATCCGATTTTCGGGCTTCAATGACCTGCTCTACAAACATCTTCGAGGCAAGCACAAATTCAGCAGCCACAGGCACGTTTACACCAAAGATCCCTCTGGTTGCTTTGGTTCCCTTCGCTACCGCCTCCATTGATTTCTGTAAGAGAACCATGGGGGGATCATCACCAAACAAGCGTTTGGCATCAACTGGAGCTGCTTCAGGCAAAAGTGTGGCAGCCATACCAATGCTACTAATCACTCCGAGAGCCCCAGCATTCGCTACAGCGATTGCTAGATCCTCCGTTTTATACGGACCCATGCCTCCTTGTAGAATCGGAACTGAAATGCCCAATAAGTCACAGAGTTCGGTATGAAGGGACGACATGGTATAGCATGCCGTCTCGTAGTGATTTAAGTCTAGACCTAAAGACCATTTGAAGCTGCTTATTTCTGCGGAGCGTAGGCGATGACATCGATTTCAATTGCCACACCCTTGGGTAATGCAGCCACCCCAATCGTGGTTCGTGCTGGAGGATCGAGATCGAAGTAATTGCCATATGCTTCGTTTACTTCACCGAAATCCGCCATGTTTGTAAGATAAATCGTTGTGCGAACGATATCGAAAATACTGACCCCTGCTTCGGTCAGAATGGCTTTGATATTCTCCATACACTGTCGAGTCTGAGCCGAAATATCTTCGGTGACAAACTCACCAGTTTCGGGATTCACCGGGACCTGCCCAGCAACAAAAAGGAAATCCCCTGCCCGAATAGCCTGGCTATATGGCCCCACAGGTGTTGGGGCTTTATTCGTAAAAACTCGTGATTTCTTCGGTGCCATTTCTTCATCTCCAAAAAGGAAGCATACGAGTGGAAACGAATCAATGCTTGTACTTATTATGCTTGTGATTTAGGCGACCCGCTCCCTTTCAAAAACCTTGACCGAGTGTAACAGTTAAAAAACAAATACCGACCTGTGGAACTAATCTCTTCCTATCACTAATGGAGTAGAGAATCGTAACGGATGGAAAAGAACCATGCCGCCAAAAGTAGACGAAGCGAAATGCACTGGTTGTGGCACCTGCGTCGATGTGTGCCCAAGCGAATGCTTCACCCTCGAAGCTAATAAATCCAAGGTCACCGATCCCGACGCCTGCGTTGAATGCGAGTCCTGTGTTGAAAACTGCCCCGAAGACGCTATTGTCCTTGAGTAATTGTTCCTAAGATTGGAACTCACCGTGGATAGTTGCGTCTGGTTTACTGGACAACAGGTATCTGAATACTACACTTTTAAGAAGAATAAGTCACGGCAACATCGAAGTTCTTTATATAACTAACACGGCAAATCTTACAGGTTATCTAGTGTTTGTTTTGCCTGCAACAAGTGGACTAGCCTCTACTTGACTAGCTGCAACCGTGTATGCTTGGTTTCGTGTTGAATATATTGGATTTGTGATTGCAGGTTTGATTTTGGCCTTTGTGCATTAGCCTATTCTTGGTGCCTTATTTGCTAAACGAGAGTTCTTCTTTCTCCTTTCATTTAATGAATACATGTGGGAGTTGTGTCATTAGTCTATAATCTTAATCGACTGGTGGTCGTTTGGTCTTCGGTGGTTTGGTAGTTGGATTTGTGGCTTTCTGACTGTCTTACCGTGCATGTTTCCGAGATCCTAATGGGGATTCGTACTAAGCAAAGCTGTGGTTGAATTCACAGGCACTCCATGAAATGAGTTCGGATTTCATGCAAGTTTACAGATGTCTGATAAATTCGCATTTGAAGGTTACCAAGGATAGGGGTCTTGACCGGTATCTGGCGGATGGTTTGTCATTATATCACCATTTGGGGGGTTGCAGGTGTTTTCAGCCAAGAATGGGATAAAAGGTGGTTAAAATCGGGTTTAGGTGGAGAGAAAAAGCGTAAACGTCATTAATAGGGGTTTGATTAGCCTACGGAGCCCTTTCAACAGTTATTGGAGATTTTAAATGGTTTTTAGTTGTGATCTCGATATTATAATTTCGTCGGTCTGAAAAAAGTGAGAGGGGATTTTGGCTTTTGGACAATAATGTCTTGAAGTTTTTCGCCATAAGTAACGTTTTTGGGCTATGAAAATCGGTGTTATCTTCATGGCGGGAGTGATTGACCATCCATTGATTCAACTCGTTAATCAGATTGTCGCTAGAACACGTCCCGTTGATGAGCAAGCTAGAATTAAGCAGCGATTATTCGACATCGTACTGTATATCAAACGGGTCGAAGGACACGAACTGACCCGTGAAGAAAAGGATTTTATCACGCACCACAAACTGGGTATGTGGGATTTCGCACCTTCGAAAGAGTTAGCAGAGGGTCTACGAGATCGAATCCGGATTATCGATGAGTATCAAATAGAATCAGCTTTTCGCATTCATGAAATGCTTGAATATGGATTTGAAATAACTTCTTCTCGTACCCTTACAACAAGCCAAGTGTCAATTCTACAAGAACTTGTGAAAGACCCAATGATGAACGTGTCCCAATTAAGCAGACGGTTAGGTAACTCGCGGAATTTCATTACAAAGTCACTCCGCGAAATGGAAGAGCACTTTGCACTTCGTCGGACCTATGTCGCAAACCGCGGAAAGCTCAAGTTCACTCTTTTCTCCTTATTCTTTCGTACAAAATCATTTAACGAATCAAAAGCTCTTGAATCTTGGGTCCATAAATCAACCCCTTTATTCCATACAACCTTAGTTTTTGATGTGACTTTCCGGAATGGTATACTTGGGTTTGCTATACCTTCCCAACAACGGGCTCATCGCCTTTTCGAACGCCGTGTACGACGGTTAGAACAGCAATATTTCGAGAGAACCCACTTGCACAAAGGTTTGGAACAATATTGGAATATCCGATTTGATAACTACGACTCCAATACAGGCCAATGGCTGATACCTTTTGAATTTGAGAATCTGTATGAATTTCAAGCTTCGAACCAAACAAAAAGCGTGGCACTAACATACTGTTCCTATGCGGATCTAAGAGAAGCGGCCTATTTCGACCACATTGACTTGCTTCTCACACGAGCAAAAATCAATGTGAAAAACACCATTGCAGATATCCAATCTTATCTTTCCCAATATCATTATAACTTATCTCATAATGCAATTTCTCAACGACTAGCTCGGTTACGCGAGGAAGAGGTCATATTTCCTCATCTATATTTTAGTGGCGCAGGAATTGAAGAATTCATCGCACTAAGCATAATCTGTAATTCAAAAACTCAGAAAGAGCTGCAATTACTGGCTTCCTATTTTCCACTCTCTTTCACCTATATAACACAACAAGGCATAACGATTTTTGTCAAACGACCTACTGGATGGCGAGAATTTTTCACCAAGTTCATTCATGACCTTCCTTCAGTCTTTGACATCCAAGAATTAATGGTAGTCTACCAAGAGAGAAATTATGGAAGTGGACTTCGTGATCCAGTATATAATCGTTGGAATGAAAAGCGCCAGTATTGGGAGTTTCGAGAAACAGAAATTTAATGACACCCAGATGGGGCATTCGTTGGAGGTGAATGCCCTGGTGCATATCTGGGTGTGGTGCCTAATCGCGGCCAATTATTCTAAGCTCAACCCCCCGTGTTGGCTCAGATGGCACGATGGTTATGGAATCTGGATTGGTAACACCAAAATCCCGTGCTAATGCGAGAACGAGGAGATTGCACACTGCGGCGAGATGTCGTGAAATTTCACGTTCAGAGAAACGATCTACGCAGAAGTGACGAACTTTACTCTCGGATACCTGGAGTCCTTCTTCGGTGAAGGATAAAGTAGGTTCGGTTCTTTGAGGTTCATGGGCGGGAGTGTCGTTCGTCATCCAGTATCACAGTCTCATCATGCATTAGGCTAGCTGGAGAAAGAGGAGGGATAACAGACCAATATAGAATCTTTCTCCATTACTGACCTCATACCCGATGCTTATAAGACGGAGAAAAGGGCAACCAACGTACCTTATTTTAGAAATCCCCAATGAAGCAGGCTAGAAACGATTGTGAGGCGCTACTAATCGGGTTTTTTTCGATTTGAAGCGAATTCTTATCGGTTTAGTAGTTGAAAAAAAGAAGCCTTTAGCGAAAGATGTGACCGGGGCATCCGATTTGAACCATTTTTTCTTTTGAATCCCCACACTTATATTAAAACGAAGAAAATGAGTGGCGAACTGGAATGGATGACTACAAGAAAGCTCTCCTAGAATGGTGTCAACAGATTATTGAGGCAATTCACGATAAACCGGCTAAAGAAAATCTGGTAAATCTCCTAAACCAATTGATTATTTACCAATTTCGTGTTCGAAAACTACCTTTGCCAGATTTCAAACCACTTAAACCAAGCGAATTTGATGCTGAGTCTATTCCCATCTCTCTTGAAGTTGCTGCGGAAATAGATGCCCGTTTAGAACTCCTTGCTAGTTATCAATTAGGAGAGGCTCAAAGAGTTATAGAACTCCTTATAGCAGGACTACAAGTTGAGCAGCCTCCTTTATTCAGCTCTAATCAAATAGACTTAATTTCAATGCTTTTTCAGGAACCAGAAATAGGAACTGTGAAGCTAGCAGAGAAACTTGGAGTAAGCCCACGGACGGTGAACAAACAGAAAACTGTGCTATTCTCCCAATTCGGAATACGGATTGCTGAAATGTTTGATCCCCATCAACTCGGTTTCACCCATATTGGGCTGAGGTTTCGAACACATTCACTTCAAGCTTCGCAGGAGCTCAAGGATCGCATATTTCAGGAATCTACTTCATCAGGAGCACTTCCGTTTATCCAAGGAGTATCCTTTGATATTAACCAACAAGACGGTTTCCTCTCCCTCTATTGCCCAAACCAAGTGAACGCAAGAAAATCGTTGGATGTGCTTATCAAGGAATTCACAGAGTCATTCTTTGAGGAATATGAGGACTACACAATCCTTGGGTTTTACACAAATGTGAACCTTGACAGTTATGACTATGTTTCGAAATCTTGGCAAATTATATCGGATTTACGGACGGAAGGTACACGGAGATTCCTTGAAGAGCATGGTCCACAATTCACCCCCCCGAGAGGTTTTATCTATCAAACCAAGAGGTTTGAATTCAACCAAGCGGATTGGCTCCTCCTTCTCAGTATCTGTCAGGGATTTCTTAAAAGAAAGGAACGGAAAGTCATGCTAGAAGGTTATGGATTTCCATTGGCTGAAAAAACAGTTTGGGCTCATGAAAATCGTCTTCGGAAAGCACAGATACTCTTCCCCTATTTAGCGTTTAGCCCCATGTTGTTGACCGAAATCGTTTGCATCCCAATCAAATGCGAACGAATGACATTTGACTTTCTTCAACAATTCAGCACCCAATTTGCTACGAGTCGCCTTCTCCCAACCAAAGATGGAATGATTCTCTTTATTGGAGTCCCCACGTGGGCATCCAGTCTTACACATCAACTCACCCATACCCTTCTCGATATGCCTGGCCTGCAAGATGTCACAGTTCTCCGATTGAAACGTGATATTCCACAGATTCCTTCAATTCATACGTATCAGCTCTGGAACCCAGCAACCCAAAAATGGAAAATTTCAGATAGGTAGGTTCTTTCAGCACACTCAGGTTCACAATCGGATTTTCCTAAAAAATGGTAATGTCGTAATCGGTGACTCATGATTAGCAGCTTCTTTCATTTGGAGCAACGCAAAACATTACACTGCGACAGGGGTTCTTTAAATACCTCGAAGCGGTCCTCTTAGTGCTTGTAATCAAAAGCCTGCCCTATTACATAATTCAAGCAAAAAGAAAACGCTAGTTTCTCCGAGGTTCAACCATCTAGCTAGAATGATTGTATTCAATTTCGCTGGAATATCAAATTAATCCTATTAACCAATTCCACCCAAACCACACCATGAGAATATTGAAGACAACTCCCACAATGATCAGAAATCTGTCATAGTATCCACGATAGGACCGCAGCCCTGCGAGATTGACCAGTAAGAGTATGATAGCAAAGATGATATTCAACCAGCCAATCACCGGATTGGGTAGCACCAACGACAGGAAGAGCATGATTATGGGAACCAACATGAGCAAAGTGGCAGCAAACCAGGTTCGCTGTGTTGCTTTCTCACCAGCCATTTCACCCGGTACAAAATCACCGCTAAAGATCCGCAGCACATCTCCTAATAAATAAATGAACATCAGGCTAATCCATAATGCTGCAAGAATAATACGTACATCTTCTATATTTCAATCACCATAGCTTTTGTAAGAACAGTTTCTTCCTGTACAACTGCTCTCCTTTTAATATTCAGTGTGTTGAACCAAAAAAAGTGGTGCAAAAAAAGCACCACACGATAGCGGGATGGGGCGTCCTAGAACGAGGACATAAAGGAGGAGAGGGGGAGAGGGGAATGAAAGACACAGGGAAGGAGACCCCATCCTATCGCCGTAGTAGTGTCGTTTTACCTCGTTCGGTGTGTTGTGTGTGGAGAACTGTGTTCCATGACGAGGTGGAGTTAGGGTTGGAAAGAGTGCTTTCTTCAAGTGAAAGCGCTTGTGTTGTGCTCTATTCCACCTCGGGGAACTCCCGTTATCCAACTGGATATAGGTTATACTGAATTTAAAACGTTTCCTTTTACTGTTGGAGTTTTTTCCGTAAATCAGAGTAGATTCGGAAAAAATGACTGAACAGCATGTTACCTCAGGAAGTGTTCCGAGCTCTTCTGCGGAAGACGAGAGCAAGTGAAATAGTTAAGGTAAAGCCAATGATGATGGAGAGAAGGGGGAATCCAGGGATACCAGGTGGGGGAGGGGTCCAAGTCGAATCTTGAAATGTGACACGGAAGGTGATAGAAGCGGCATTACCATAGGGATCAAATGCTGTGACGTTCAGTCCAAACGTTACTCCAGTAGCGCCTGTTGTACTTTCGAGAAGGCCTAAGTTAGATATTTCAAAATTAGATGTATCATTGACCAGCCAGTCGGTAATTCCAGAACGGTCGGTGGCATTAAGCCGGAGAACGAGTCCGAGGCCATATTCGACGATTTGATCTTCGGGGATGTTTAACCAAGTTGGAGCGATTGTATCGCGTATTTGGAATTGAAAGGTGCTTGAGAGGATGAGCCCACTGGAGTCGTTAACGTGAACTTCGACTCCGTAGTCTCCAACCGCTAGTGAGGTTGTGTTTTGAATCAGTCCTGTGCTATCGATGGCGAAGTTGGTAGTATCATTGATCCACCACGTATCAACGGGATTAATGGAAAAGGTGCTGAGTTGGTAAGAGCACAAATCTCCAAATTCGATTTGTTGATCTGTAGGAAGGTCAGTCCATTCGAAAGGAAGATGGCCTGGAACTAGGTCAAAGGCTTCGAAGAGGTATTCACCAATGTCCGTTAGATGAGAGAAGGTGGGAAGAACAGTTGTGGTGTTGTGATAGACAAATACGGGTACTGGGGCGTCAGTATGATAGGTATCAGTGAATTGGTATTGCAACACGGGATTAGTCATGTTGACCCAGAGACCACCGCATTCATGATCAGCGGTGACAATCAGGAGGGTACGGTTATTTTGCTGGGTGTACTCATAGGCAACTTGAACAGCTTCGTCGAAGGCAATGGTTTCGCCGATAGTGTGATTGATGTGCCAATCATGACAGGCGTGGTCAATCCGACCACCTTCGACCATGAGGAAGAATCCGGTTGAGCTCCGATCAAGGAATTGCAATGAAATGTTGGTCATTTCTTTCAGATGGGGTTCGATGAGAGGGTTGCGATCGTATTCGTAATTCATATAGTAATCAGTAAATAACCCGAGTAGGTAATCGGCACTTGCACTCGCAATCATGTCGTTTCGATTTTGCACAATCGTGTACCCAAGGCTAGTCGCTGTTGCTAGTTGAGAAGAGTAGTATTCGAGTCCCCCACCAAGGAGTACCTCAATGTCCTTGGTAATTTGTTGTTGAGCGATTGTATATTGATCATTGCGATTTGGGACATGTGACGAAAAGGGAGCTGGTGTTCCATGCGTAAGAGTAGTGGTTGTCACTAAACCTGTGGCTTTATCTAACGCTTCAGCGGCTTCTAGAATCGTGGTCAACTTTTCACCAGTCGGTAACATAGCAACCATATTGTTGTTCGTCCGATTCCCGGTTGCGAGAGCTGTTGCAGCGGCAGCAGAGTCAGTCACTGAACTATCCAAAGAATACGTTTCGATATCGCCAAGGTACGACAATTCTTCCATAGTTAAATTTCCGGATGTTCCCAACCATTTCTTGGTAGCATTAATTTGTCCCCAGCCCATGCCATCTCCAATCATCAAAATGACGTTCTCAAAAGGCGCATCAGGAGATGCAGGTGCAAGAAGAACATTTTGGCTAACCTGGGCCATTGGAGTGATCACAGTTATTGGAAAAGGAGATATCAGAAGCAGACTAAGCAGTATTGATAGAGAAACAATTGAAATTAATTTCAGGATGATCCAACCTCTTAGCCGTAACCGAGTATATGCTCATTTTAAATTGTTCGATTAACACAGCAATTTTGTTGTTTAATGGTTTATTGAAAGACAAGGTTTTTTATACAACTTTCAATTGAGAGCAAAGTGGAGGGTTTCTTAGTAATGACCTTTATTGAAGCTCCTTTACATTTCGGTCTGCTCTTGACAACGACAATCATTTTATTGCTAATGACACTCATTGGGTTTCTGTGGGTTGTAAAAACTGAGAATGCGCGTGCGGGTCTTTGGTCGGGATTCCTAACGATTTTTTTCGCGTTCTTTACGTTTCTGATTCTCACAATCATGGTGTTTCAGGTGCCTGCTGTTGCGACAGTGAGTGAACTCTTGCCATATTCACTGGGCGCATGGACATGTGTGTCGCTCCATGCTTTCTTCCTATTGTACTATGTTCTAGGATTCAGGTGGCTGCAAAAACGAGTCTGGCTTGCCATCCTGCCTGTTATAGGTACCATGGGATTTGTGACAATCCTGTGGATTTACGCCACACCAGCGAATATGATCCTTGTTTTTGATGGTGTCATGAATTGGCTGGCGATGCCATCGATTATTGTTGGCGTTGGTGGCGTCCTGGCAATCTTCTATATGTTTTTGGCACCGACCTTTGCGGTTTATCAGGTCACGAAATCGCAAGAAGGCATGGTGAAGATGGGAAACTGGATTAGCTGGATTGGCCTATTTCTTTGGTTCATCGCTGCACTTCTCATGGCTCTGGTCCTTTATGTTGCACCATACATGCTCTTTGTCATAGCCCTTGCGACTGTCGCTTACATTCTTGTGTTCATCGGTTGGCTCATGGCCACACGAGGAATCAGCTCACCGGCATCGACTGGATGAATAATGCCTGAGATTCCCTTAAATGGAAATCAGGCATTTCCCTCTTTTTTCTGAAACGCGAGCGTTTTTATAGCCAATGCCAAAGATGGAAGGCTGGAGGGTTTTTCTGAATGCTCTATATCACTGAAGCACCAATTAAATTCGGGATAGCGACAGCAGTTTGTATAATTGCAATAATTGGAGTAATATTGTCTATCTGGTTGGTGAGAAAGTCGCAGGGTTTCTATCGGACCATGCGGGCCTTTTTTGTGCTATCTCTGATTTGCTTGTCCCTTGGCTTCCTGTTTATCGCTTTGTCCTTTTACAATCTCCCAGCCGCGGCTACTGTTGAACAGATGTTACCGTATAATCAGCTTATCTATGCGTTCATTGGATTACATGCTTTTTTCCTGTGGTTGTATTTCTGGTGGCAATGGTTCAGTGAAAAGAAATTGCGTTTAATATTCCCCGTCATCTTAACAGGCGTTTTTCTTGTACTCCTTATGATCTTGCCGACGCCTCTCACGACAGGCATTGTGTCGGATGGCGTGAACAACTACTTGGTCATGCCCCTTCTACTATCCGCGTATGGGGCACTTCTCATCCTGTGGTATCTGCTACTGGTGCCTTTTATTGCGTTGTATCGGTTAGCAAATGAACGGGAAGGGATGAACAAAACCTGGACATGGATCAGCCTCTTTTCCTTGATTCTTTGGTTTATAGCAGTGATGATGATGGCAATGGTCGCCTTCATTCCCACAGGTATGCTCTATGGCCTTGGACTAAGCATTGTCGCATGGCTTCTGTTCTTCATCTCAGGCAGCCAGATTCATCTCCCGATGACCCTTGAGCCTTAATCACTCCCGTAGCATTCCTGATGATGCTACGGGCCTCACCCTTTTTCAAACAATACGTATTCATAAGATGAGAAGGCTAAAACTAAAAACAGAATAACACATTCGCCGAATGGACTTTATAGTCAAGCTGTTGGGTGGAGGTGCCCGAGAAAGACCGGGCACGTCCCTGTGTGGTCATTCCCCTATATCCCCGAAGGGGAGCAACGTAGACATAGGACGGTCATCGGTGCCAGATGCCTCAGGAAAAAACATCTGAGGTTCGGACAACGGGAGGTGGGATTTGGGAGGTACAGGATTCGGGAGGGTTCCCTGGGTGGGATAGATTTTTCGAGGCGCCAGGACAACCAATGCGCATCCTTGGTGCTTCCCGCAGTCTTCGTTACTAAATAGTACTTTCTGAGTTGTGCGTTTGCGTAGTTCCCACAATCGAAACTACGCATTTGCGCAGTATTTCAATCAGAAATGATGTGAAACTGAATAAAAACTTGGAGATTTCACGCGATTGCGGGCTTCCGAGTCCTCTTAAAAGGTTTACACTTTATTAGATAGATGCACTGACGAAGTTGTGGTTTTCGAGAGAAGGACAAAGCATATCAGCTTCCGAACCACGTGGGTAATTGATATCCAGAACCAGTGGGTGGGTCTGTGACGTTTAAACCATCGGTATTAGAAGACCGGGGAGCATGGCTGCTAATCAAACGGTTACTAGACGGGAGTATCGAAGAGTTACAGCCTATCTTGGATTCAACGACGCCATACGGATTCCGATACCCCGAAGCTGAAAAAGCACTGGAGGTCGAAGCAAAAGAGACTGTCGATCGCTTAGAGGGATTACGGCGTGCAGGGATTCTGAAGGGAGAACTTGCGGAATCAATCTTCACCTGTGGGAACTGCGAATCACCAGATCTTCATCCACAATATCAGTGCATGACCTGTGAAGGAAGCCGCTTAATTCAGCATCCTGTAATTGAACACTTTTCTTGTGGATTCATTGGTCCGCCGAGTGAATTTGAAACGAAGAAGGGTATGCGCTGCCCTTCCTGTGGAAAATCGTTGGAAGGAGAACAACAGGATTACAAATCCGAGTTGGCCTTTCGTTGCATGGATTGCAGCACGGTGAGTGCAAAACCAAGGTTGGTCTTTCGTTGTTTTCAATGTCATAAGGTGAGTGAACTCCTTTCTACATCTGAACGAGTTGTATATCTTTATCGTTTAAATATGGAGCATC
Organism: archaeon; assembly: GCA_016550425.1. The sequence continues at coordinate 18,943 of JABXGS010000108.1, read as the reverse complement.
GAGGTGAAATCATTCATTACCTTGGCTTCCATCCAGCCCCAGAGGCCGAGAAGCCATCACGCCGAAAACATCGCGTAGATTTGGATGGGCTAGATCGGAGAATTTTAAATATTTTGCAGCGCAATGCGCGTAAATCATTTCGTAACATCGCCAAGCAGTTGAAAGTTAGTGATGCGACGATTCGTAGCCGAGTAGCCCGGTTAGAGCAAAACAACATCATTAAGGGATTTACAACGTTAGTTGATCCGGAACAAGCGGGAATGGAAGTACTGGCTCTGATTCAACTCGAAGTTGAATCACAGGCATTAACCAAATTGAACACAGACTTGCGAGGAGTGGAAGGGGTGAAGCTTGTAATGGAAACGGGAGATCGCCCAAACGTAATTCTTATTGTGGCGTTCCAGACGAGGGACGCATTGAATCTATTCTTAGATCAATACATTCGAGGGAAATTAGGAATTCAGTTGCTCTCGGTGACCTTAGCCTTAGGGCTACGTAAACTTGATTGGATGATTCAGTTATGAAATTGGGGAGCCCTTATGATTCTTCAGGTTTTCAAGCGATGGGCGATAACCTTTTTGAACTGATATGAGACCTTATCTTATCAGCGGAATAACCATCCGAGGCGGCTTACGTGTCAGACCTTTATAAATTACTGGAAGAAGGCGAAATTCAGAAGGCATTAGAGCTAGTCAATGAGGACGAGGATGCTTGGGAAGATCTCATGGGATTGTTGGAAAACTCAGATGAATCTATACAGCGAACTGCATTCGAGATTGTCTCTAAATCAGGGGATAATCCCATGATGCTTGAAGCGTTACCTATGCTCATTAGTGGACTGGACAGTGATGAGGATGATATTTGTCGGTACGCTGCGGAAGCATTGTATTATTTGGGCTCTGATGCCGCGGAGGCCGCTGAATCTCTAACAGCATTATTACGGCGCGATGATGATGAAGTGCGACGCGCAGTCGCTCGTGTTTTCACTCAGATGGGCACTTCAGCACTTTATGCCAAGGAGCAGTTAATTGAAGCATTATCAGATAGTGATGAAGCGGTGCGTGGTGAAGCTGCCATGGCCCTTGGAAATTTAGGTAGCGATGCCTCAGAGGCGGTTCCCGCCCTCATCAAATTATTATCTGATGAAGAAGAATTCATGCATGAGGAGAAAGGAATGGAAGTGCGTTTGGCAGCCCAAGGGGCTTTAGAACAGATTGGCCCGGATGCGGTTCCTGGACTCCTTGAAGCTATGCGTGCAGATCGCCCAGAGCAACGCTTGATTGCAGTGACGGCGTTGGGTTCAATTGGTACATTGCCAGAAGCGGCTGTGAAAGATATTGAAGACGCCCGTTTGGATCCTGATGAGGGAGTACAAAAAGCTGCGAAGAGTGCCCTCAAACGGATTAAGGCTGAGAAGTAAGTTATTCAGATTCATTCCTGATTTTCATTAGAAGCATTTGTGGTGTCAGAGTATGTTCGTCGGTCAATAAAGAAGAAGATAGCCAGGAATAGAAGTACTGCAACCATTACAGGGATTTTAATGATAAATGAGACTGGTGAGACTAAGTACCAGGAGAGAGCAAATCCTGTGGGTAAAGCTGTCCAGAAACGAATTCCATTTCGGCTTTCTCGGAGGGCTAACCGTTGTGTGGTCCAATCCACAATAGCTGGGAGTGATATTGTGAAGGCAATGATGGTTGTACCGATGTCCCCCAGACTGTAAAAAATGGGAAAAAAGAAGAGCATAATGAAGGACACCGGGAGACCTAAGAAAATACCGAGATAGAGCCCAGAACATCGGGCACAGACATAGTAGGTTTGTCCATCTAGGTGAATTTTGAATGCGTGTATTTGTTTATGGTAAAAAAAGCTGAGGATGCCACCTAAAATCCGTTTTCCAAGGCCCATATGCTTTTCACTCAGTTTTGTTCGATTTTGTAGATAGTATACAAACAGGTGGGAGTGCACGTTTATGTGCGTTATTAGCAATTCGCTGCTGAAAGTGTTCGATTTGTGCCTTAGTTAGGCCTTGGGGAATTTTCCCGGAAACCAAGTCATCTAATTGGGTGTAACTCGCTCCCAGTTCTCCCTCGTCTGTTTGACCTGGCCATAGTCCTGGGCTTGGTGTCTTAGTACAGATATGTTCTGGAATACCCAGGTGGGCACCGAGACCTTGAACTTCGTGTTTGAGTAAATCGCCTAAGGGTAGCAAATCTGTGCCTCCATCGCCATACTTCGTAAAGAAACCGAGTATTAGTTCTGTACGATTACCTGTTCCGACGACCAAGCGGTTTCGGTGGTTTGCTACATAATAGAGCGTGATCATGCGCAAACGGGCTTTAATATTCGCTAACGGAATGGTGACGGTGGTTTCAGGAGTCAAACCTAAAGCTATGAGTAAGGAGTCATAAATAGGTGTCAAGTCATATGTGCGATGTTCGATGGCGAACTGCTCAGCGAGTGCTTGAGCATCTTGAGCCGCATCTTCAGGTGTATGGCTACATGGAAGGATGAGCCCCAATGTTGCATCCGTTACCTTACGGCATAAAACAGCTGCGACACTTGAGTCAATTCCACCTGAGATGGCTATAACAAATCCTGTACAGCCGCTTTTTTCTAGATACTCCTTTAACCAATGTGTGATTGTTGTCTCTATCTTCTGATAATCAGTTGCTACCATCTGGTTCATCCTTTCCTTTTACTTGGTTTCTTACCGGGTAGAATATCCATACTCAAATTCAGTGCAGGAACTGAGTGAGTAATCCAACCAACAGATATGACATCAACGCCAGTTTGTGCGTACTCCTGGATATTGTCTGCAGTAATGTTTCCTGAAACCTCTAAGAGGATTTGGGGATGGGATTGTCGAAGATCCTTCACGGTACGTTTAATCTCTTGAGGCGCCATGTTATCTAATAAAATGATATTGGGATTTGATTTGGCTACGGCTAATGCCTCAGAGTGATTTGTAACTTCAATTTCAATTGGCGAGGTGAAACCTGTATTCTGACGAGCCTGTTCGACTGCTTTATTTGGGCTGAAGAAGAACGCAAGGTGATTATCTTTGATCAAAATAGCATCATCGAGGCGCCATCGATGTGGATCGCCTCCGCCGATGATGACCGCGAGTTTATCAAATATTCGGAGGAGAGGGGCGGTTTTGCGTGTGGCAGCAACTCGTATCCTTGGATTAGCTTTACGTGCAAGTTTTACCAGATGGTTGGTCGCAGTGGAAATTCCGCTCATTCGTTGAAGTAGGTTCAACAGAGTTCTTTCAATCGTTAAGAGGGTTGTGGCAGCTCCCTGAGCGGTAAATAGAGTTGCATTAGCTGAAACTTTATCACCATCATTCTGTTTGATAGTGACTGCGCAGCCAAAGTCTTGAAGAATGATATTTGCAATATCGATGCCGGCGAGTACACCTGGTTGGCGAGTGAATACTCGGGCGTGGGCTTTTTGCGAGGCAGAGATAAGGGCAGAGGTGGTGATATCTCCAAACCCGATATCTTCATCGAGCATTTCATAAAATTTATGTAAAATGAGCTGATGAGGAATTGTTGGAAGAGACGAGGTGGTTGGAGGCATTAGTGGTCACTCTTTGTATGCTAGTGAGATGACCGCTTCTAAAAGCCTTCTCGTCGATGAGGTTCTTGCCTTTGGGCTGCAGTGAGTTCAAGCATCCGGTTTATTGCGTTATGGGCTTTGTTTGCTATGGAGTTCGGAACGGTGATTTGAAATTGGTTGTTAAGAAGGCTAGCTTTGACCTTTTCGAGGGTGAGCTTTTTCATTGCTTTACAAATTGCATAGTCGAGAGCGGGGATGAACGTTTTTTCAGGCATTTCTCGACGCAAACGAGAAACCAAATCAACTTCCGTGCAGATTATGAAATTGGTAGCAGAACTAGCTCGGGCATATTGTAACATTTGTCCAGTCGATCCGATGAAGTCCGCTTGTTCTTGGATATTCCGTCCACACTCTGGATGGACCAGGATTTTAGCTTGTGGATAATCTTGCTTTAAGGCGAGGGTGCGTGGATCGAAGCTAAATGTCTCATGGACATGGCAAAATCCATGATCTGGAATCGGGATTACATCATAGCCACATTCATGCCGGGCATACTCGGCCATATTCCCATCAGGACCAAATAGAACGGGAGTTGTGTCCAGGGCTTTGAGAATAGTACATAGGTTGGATGAGGTGCAAATCACATCGGATTCTGCTTTCGCTTCAGCGGTGGTATTTATATAAAGGACCACTGGGACACCAGGGTGTCGTTCTTTTGCCTCTCGAATTAATCTGGCAGGTAACTGAGCTGCCATCGGGCATCGCGCAGCAGGATCCGGAATCAGGACCCGCTTATTGGGATTTAGGATAGCAGCGGTTTCCGCCATGAACCGGACCCCGCAAAATAGAATAGTGTCCGCATTGATGTGTTGGGCGCGCTGGCAAAGACCAAAGCTGTCCCCGATGTAGTCAGCAATGTCTTGGATTTCTGGTGGCTGATAATTATGGGCTAAAATGACAGTGTGTTGATTTTTCGCCAACCGCTGGATTTCGCGCTGAAGCGGAGTTAATGAAGGCATAGAGTGGTCGCCCCGTTTTCAGGATTCGGGATCGGAGACACTAGGTTTCCCGCTGCACGCTCTCCTATAAGCCTTTGTCTCCAGCTGTTGACGGAAGCTTTTTGTAGCAACACTTGAGAGAGGGTACATAATTCACATACGGAGGTAATTCTTTATGTCAAAAAAGCCATCGACAGAATCCAAACGTGGCCTTAATCTTGACCGCCTTTTTGCGGGTGCCACTACGGGTACATTCATCATCCAGCTGTTAACACTACTTGTATTGATTGCAGCTGCAGTAGGCTACTTCTTAGTCCTCACTGGAATCTGGGACCTGTTAAAGGACAATCAAGATATTGTTGTCTTTCTCATTCTAATCGGTGGCGCAATCGCTTTTGCTGTGTTCATGTTATTTTATGGCTTCTTTCTCCGATTTCATGGACGCATGAAACGCTTCGTTCTCGGGAAAGGCATCGGAGAAGTCACTACCGGGAGTCGTGATTGGCAGGTCGTGCTGACACTATTTGCCTTTTCTGTTGTGTTCTTCGCTCTAGCAGGAATTTACGCTATCTACCTTATCTGGAAGTATTTTCTTCCAATCCTTTACCTGGTGACAGGTTCGATTTACCCAAACATCATCCTTCTCTGTCTTGCAGTGCTGGTTATTACCGGTTTAATTCAGCTCGCATCGCGGATGGTAAGCAGATATGCCCAGAATATCATTGAGCGAATAGCAGACGAAGAATAAGCTCATCGAGGGAGTCAAAGCAGTTTTAAGGTGTCTTGGAATAGTGAGTACAGACATTGTGGAAGAAGATGAAGTATCATGGTATTGCGGATATTCTTCAAAGCTTGGCGCATTAGTATCAGAACCACACGCCGATTTATTGTATTCCTTGTGGCCTATGCAATTCTATTGACTTGGATAGCCTTTATCATCCGTCAATATTACTTATCCCTTGATCCCACGCTGCCGGTTATCATCGGATATACCTTAGTTGCAGGTGCTATTATGGGGATAATTTTCTCATGGTTACTGGCTCATGCACGCAAAGATGATATCGCCACATTGAAATGTGTGGGATGGTCGAACCACGATATTCGTGAACTCGTATTAGGAGAAGTAGTTTTCATTACCGTGGCAGCCATGATTGCTATTGCAATCCTCGGAGTACTAGCCACCGGGATTTATGGGTCCTTTGCCATCATGTTTAGCCTTGATCCACTTGGAAATACTGTCATTTTTATCCCGGATACATTGCGCTATATTCTGATTAACCCATTCTTCATGTTAACTTCATTTGCCGCAGTGATGTTTGTTCAGCTTCCAGGAATCCTAATTCTATTATGGAGGTCTCTTCGAATTAGCCCCATGCAGGCGCTAACTCGACCCGAATAACGGAGGATGAAATCAAATGCCTGAAGAGATTATTGTAGCTCAAAAAGTTGAGAAGGAATATCGACGTGGCCGGGAAATCATCCACGCTTTACGTGATGTTAACCTCACTATCCGGTCAGGTGAATTCATTGTTATCGAGGGGAAAAGCGGATGTGGAAAAACCACCCTTTTGAACGTCTTATCAGGTTTAGACCGACCAACCGATGGCCGCATCATCTTTGACCAAATGGATCTCACCGTCGTGGATGAGAGGATTCTCCCAAAGATTCGCCAAGAAAAAATTGGATTCATCTTCCAGCTCTTCAACCTCATCTCCACGATGACTGTCTACGAAAATGTGGCAGCACCTCTCTGGCCTACTAGTCTGAAAGGACAAGAAATTGAGGATAGAGCCATGGATGTGATCCGTGCTGTCGATATGGTTGAACGCAAAGATCACATTCCTCGCCAACTCTCTGGTGGCGAACAACAACGCACAGCCATCGCTCGAGCCTTAGTCAACAAGCCCAAAGTGGTCTTTGCCGACGAACCTACTGGTGATCTTGACACAAAAACCGGTGCTTCGATTATGCAACTGCTTCGTAAACTCAACAACCAAGAAAAAATCACATTCGTTGTTGTAACCCATGACCAAGAACTCGTCAAATATGCGGATCGCCATTTCACGATGTCGGACGGGCGTATCAGCGGAAGTCGTGGCTAGTTAGTTCTCTGCCTCATCGAGTTCCTTTCGTCGTTGAGCAATCAGTGAATAAAGTTCTTCAAAGGTATCAGGAGGTTCACGGTGCTCGTCCTTTTTCATAAGCTGTATTGCATCAGAGGGACAATTAGCTACACACACACCACATCCAATGCAGCGATCTAAGTTGATATTCACTAGACCATCTACGAGTGTTGCAGCATCCATTTGACACCGCTCAACACAAGTTCCACAGCCGGTGCATAACTCGGAATCTGCTTTAGCATAGTAATTTGTTGTGAAATAGTCAACAGGACGAGGAGCAGCCTTGATACTTTCCAATCCGAGACAACAACATCCACAACAACTACAGACGAATTCAATCTCTTTGCTATTACTGGGTTGAAGAACTAATCCCTCATCTTCATTTTCTTTCAAGATGGCTAGTAATTCTTCTTTAGAAACCTCGCGTCCCCAACCAAATTCTAAATACGCATCCGTGAACTTACCCACTCCAATGCAAAGTTCTCGACGATCTGTTGCCTCACAGGGCTCCCCGGCAATGTCTTTCAGTTGCCGACATACACAATTAGTAACGATAAAGGGGCCGTTTGATTGCTCGATGAGTTGGCGGATATTATCATATTGCGCAATACTATCTTCGCGCTGAATACTTTGACCTATTGGAATTGTTCGCATCTGAGAAATCCCAGTACTTAGAATCTTTTGTAAAGTTGGTGAGTTGTAATATTTCTCCATGTCAGCTAGAAGCTCGGGTGTGAGTTTGTCCACCTGGTATTCAAAAATCCCAAGAATCCAAGGTACATTTCCGAAGTATTTTGTATCACCATCTCTGTGATAGCTGATGATGCCCTTTTTCGCCATTTGTTCCAAGATTTGTGCTAATTCCTGTTTTGTGATCTCTATATCCGCTAGGCGAACATAAATGTCATCAACTGTTTCCGAGGGATAGGGAGAGAAGCGAAGATTTGTAGCAATCTGTGCTTCTTTAGGAGTAAATAAGCGTTTTAATAAACGAATCTCGGTTCTGCCTTCTCGTTTAGGAAATCGGATTGGAAATGTGTCCATATGTTCCTGTAAGGCACGATACACATCATTTTTTTCATCAACCATACGAAAACCTCACAACATTAGACAGCTACCTACTTAGTTGAGCTTAATCTATGTTTTCCTTTTCAACCCAGTGACCAACATCAACTCCTTTGTCTTAAACCCAAAAAAAGGAAGGTCGGAGGGACGGAGCCCCATCCCTCACCCAGACAAGCTATCCTTTCACGTCTTCAAGCATGAAAGCGATTTTGACGGTTGCACGGTATTCGACGATTTTTCCGTTCTTTATCACAGCGGTCATTCCAGTGACATCAGCACCAGTCAAACCACGGAGCGTTTTAGCAGCAGTATTCACAGCTTGATTAGCAGCGTCTTCCCAGCTTTTCGTCGAGTTACCAACTAGTTCAATGACTTTGATAACACCCATTGACAAAACCTCGCACCCTATTTGCAGTGAAGTTAGCTTAAGGCTTTCTATCTTTTCCCGGAAAACCTGCGACCTTATCATAAATCCGAATAAAAAACCTGAGAGTGAAAGGAGCACAAAAACGCGATTAATGCAGAGAGGGCAGAGCCATACAACCAAAGTCTTTTTAACCAAATCGTCCAAACGGCAACTCCCTTTACAATTGTAAAGACCCCACGACAGAATCAAACATGAGGTTTATCGTGATGGATGATAGTCGATTAAATGCACGATCCACCGACGGTACCGCTCTCCGGACACGCGACCCAAATCCGGTGAGTGGCATGTGCGGCATCTGCATCAGAGACTGCAAAGTCCTCTGTATGATTAGCAAATCCGCCTTCCGTGGCCACGAAGTGTTGTACCCAACAAATGAATATTTTGGGCAAAGCACAGCGTCCGCGAACAAGGACTTTGGACTTGACTGGTCAAACTTTCAGCTGCTCGCTGCCCTCCAAGGTGCCGAAGGAATCGAAGCCGATTCAGACATAGCACTCTTCCCCAACGCTGACGCCTCCACCTCCGTAGGTGGCATCCCCCTCAAGCTCCCGATGCTCATTGCTGGGCTCGGCTCTACCGCAGTGGCCAAGAACCACTGGGAAGGCATCTCCATGGGCTCTGCCATGGCAGGAACCATCCAAACGGTTGGTGAGAATGTAGTTGCCATGGATAGTAATAGTGTGATTACGAATGGTGAGATTCAGAAGGCACCAGACCTGAAGTTCCGTGTTGATTCGTACCGGAAGTTTTGGGATGGAAAGCATGGTGACATCGTGATTCAGACAAATGTTGAAGACCAGCGGCTTGGGGTTGATGTTTATGCGATTTCCAAGCTGGATGTGAATGTGATTGAACGGAAGTGGGGTCAGGGCGCCAAATCGATTGGCGGTGAGGTCCGTCTGAAGACCCTTGACCGTGCAAAATTGCTGAAGAGTCGTGGGTATGTGGTCCTTCCTGACCCTGAAGATCCTGTTGTTCAAGAGGCGTTCAAAGCGGGGACCTTCAAAACCTTTGAGCGTCATAGCCGTGTGGGTATGCCTGATTTGAGCTGCATTGAAGACCTGGAATGGCTCCGCGAACAAGGAGCTAAGAAAGTGTTCTTGAAGACTGGTGCGTATCGCCCGGAGGCGACCGCGTTTGCTCTGAAAGTTGCCAGCGAAGGCAAGGTGGACATGCTCACCCTTGATGGTGCGGGTGGCGGAACGGGTATGAGCCCCATGGCGCATATGAACGAATTGAGTACACCGACTGTGTATCTTGCAGCACAAGTATTGAAAGGGTGCCAGATTTTGAAGAAGAAGGGAAAGCATATCCCTGACATTTCAATTGCTGGTGGCTTTATTCACGAAGCGCAAATCGTGAAGGCGATTGCGATGAGCAACTTCGGTGATGGCCCTCTCTTCAAAGCTGTTGCTGTTGCTCGGTCACCTCTGACTGCAGCAATGAAAGCCGATTACTTTGTGGAACTGGCGAAGAAAGGTCAATTGCCGAAGAGCTTCGTCGAAGACTATGGTGATGATCCCGAGCAGTTCTTCGTGTCTTCTACGCACTTGATGCACGAATATGGTAATCGGTACAAAGAGATTCCAAAACCAGCGATTGGTGTTTATACCTATTTCGAACGCATTCGAGTTGGTGTCCAGCAGCTGATTGCTGGGATGCGGAAGTTCAAACTGAACCTAATTGACCGTAACGATTTGATGGCATTAACCCCACTAGCCTCTGAGGTCACCGGGATTCTAATGCCGCATCAAGTTGAGGCGGACGTCTTTGAACACATGCTTGGCTGAGAGTAGTTCTCAGCCCCCTCTCTCTTTTTTTCAAGGCTGATTATCAAGAAGACCTGGTTGGAGTCAATCCTCTGTAAGTAAGTCTTGGGAATCCAAGGACGCTTGGCAATGAGGACATGTGCCTTTCACTTTGAGATATTCAAGAAAATGAACACGATGCGCCTTTCCTCCACAGTGAGGGCATTGGAGCGTAGCATCGTTTGAACCAATGGCAGTTTTACAGACGATGCAAAGATGTTGAGGACCTACACTTACAGTAGGGGCTTCATCGTGGGCATCGTCGATGAGTTCATGGGGATCTAAATCTTCATTGCAGTTGGGACAAACGCCTTTAACCTTGAGAAACTCTAGAAAGTGAATTCGATGGGCACGCCCATGGCAGTGGGGACAGCGGAGGGTTGAGTCTAAGGGGACGAGGGAGCTTTGGCAGACTATGCACACGGGTTGAGGTGCATTGCAATGTGGACAGATTGTTGCTTCTGCGAGAATGGTAGCCTCACACTCGGCACACATAGTTAATTGGATGGGAGCATATTGGATGTGTGTCTGGGTTCGATGAGCTTCCCGTTTTCGTTGAGCTTGTCGTCTACTGGGAGATACAGTGTATTGCCGAGAGCGTCCGCGCCTACTTTCTTGGCTGATTTTATTGCAATCGCGGCTTATACCTATACAGATCCCGACGAAGATAATAATAATAATGAGCCAGAAGATGAATTCAAAAAGCATGAATTCGAATTGCACGACATTGTCCACCTGTTTCTGTGTACCATTAGAAAATTCGGCTTTATCAGTTTAGACTTTTTATAGTGTGTCCATTAGAACTGGCAGTTTTTTTATGTTATGGAGGCTTTCGAAGCATACTTGGCTAGGGATAGATGCCCCGGGCTTCGATAGCTTCAGCAATCCGCGTTAAGGCTACAATATAGGCAGCAGTGCGCATATGCACTTTTTCCTTTTGATGGACGTTGTAAACTTCATTAAATGCTTGGACCATGCGTTGTTCGAGTTTGGCATTCACTTCATCCTCGGTCCATGATTCTCGGGTCAGGTTTTGGACCCATTCCATGTAGCTGACTGTGACTCCACCGGCATTCGCAAGTATATCAGGCACTACGAATACACCATTCTTGTAAAGAATATTATCCGCTTCTGGAGTGGTCGGGCCGTTGGCTCCTTCTCCAATGATTTTAGCTTTTATCCGAGGAGCGTTTTCTGCCAAGATCTGGTTTTCGAGGGCGGCAGGAATGAGGATATCAACGTCGAGTTCAAGAAGCGCTTCGTTCGTGAGCTTCTTTGTGCCAGTGTATCCCACGACAGAGCCGGTCTTTTTCTTGTGTTCCATCACTTTTTCGGGATCTAATCCTTTCATATCAACGATACCACCGCGTGAATCACTGACAGCAACGATTTTAGCTCCGTATTCGGCTATGAGAACGGCAGCATAATAGCCAACGTTTCCATACCCTTGAATTGCAACGGTAGCACCGTTAAGATCGAGATTGATGCGTTTTGCGGCTTCCCTGACAGTAATCACCGTACCTCGGCTTGTAGCTTCACGTCGACCAAGGCTTCCACCGATGGCAATCGGCTTTCCGGTAATGACCTCGGGTACAGCATATCCTTGCGCTTCTGAGTAGGTATCATAAATCCAGGCCATTTCACGTTCGCCCGTATAAACATCTGGGGCAGGGACATCCCGGTAGGGACCGATAATATCCATAATTTCGTGGGTAAACCGTCGAGTGAGACCTTCCAATTCATTAACACTCATTTCCTTCGGGTTACATACAATTCCGCCCTTTGCTCCTCCATAGGGAACGCCAACAACAGCTGTTTTAATAGACATCCAGATGGCTAAAGCCTTTACTTCGTCCATGCATACATTTGGGTGATAGCGAATGCCACCTTTGAAAGGACCAAAAGCGTCCCAGTGCTGGACACGCATCCCTTCAAAGACTTTGATATGTCCATTATCCATTCGAACAGGTAGCGAAACGACAAGGGCACGTTTTGGGTGTTTAAGGAGCTCGAGGATATCGGGGTCGAGGTTCATTTTTTTAGCAACAATTTCAAGTTGTTGTTTAGCAATTTCATAGGGGTTGGGTTCACCACAACGTTTAGTTTCCAAGGTGTGCCACCTCGGGTTGTTATGTGAAGCTGTCACTAAATAATAGGTTAAAAGTGCTTTCTTGTTCCGAGAGTCTAATTAGTGGAATCGTGGTGAAGAAACAGACCTGAGCTCTGGGCGACGTTTTTGTCTGGGTCGCGATTCCTGCCGACGAAGCCGTAGCAGAGTTGCCAAAGTCAAGGCGATATCCTTAGGTGGAAATTTATAGAGATGGTAACGAATAATAAGAAACCTGCTTCGTGGATCGCTGGGATTACCAACATTATGGGCTAAATGAAGAAGCTCTTCATCCGACATACTTTGAAGTAATTTAGCTATTTCTGGGGAATAGCGGGAGGGTAGAGGAGTATTCTGGTTGCTTATCATGCTAAGTGTGGTCTGAGATGAATGCTCAAACATTCGATGCCCTAATTGTACTGTACCTGGAATAGATAATGGGTCGGGTGAAGGAGCGCTAGCGGTGCCACTAAGCATTGCAAATGCAACACGGAGCTCCTGTATCGTATAGCGTGCTATAATGGGTTTTGCTAGAATTTGTTGGATTCCGGGTTCTTTTGGATCTTTACTGAATCTTCGTAAGAGGCGAAGTTCTTCTGTTCCAAGACTTGATAATTTATCAGAAAGGATTCTAGCCCGAGATACCTTGACACGTTTGGAAGTTACATACGGGGGACGATTCCTATTAAACATCAATAGATCTCTCCACACTCAGGCGAGGATATGGAAATGGTTGGATAAAGCTGTTCCCGTTGCGGTTCAGACAATAGCAAAAATGAATTTGCCAGTTATCCGGATTCATCTTCAAGTAATGTGCGTCTGAGTGCTGCGATGGTTGCTGAAACCGCTTCCCAAGGATACCGGTACAGTTGGTTCTTGATAATGATAAGGCGAGAGCGTAAATCATGAAGGTCATTATAATGGTTTAGTAGCCATTGGAAATCATTCATTGGAATACTTGTGAGGATATCGCTGATTTCTTGGGTGGCTTTCACGGAAGGGAGTTGAGGAGCTTCATCGGTTGAAGCTAATAACCGTGGGGGGGGAAGGGAGTTCGTCTCTTGTTTGGGTTTCCATGGTTTGGCATTTTCAAACCCTAGTGGTTTCTCGCAAAGGGGTAGCTTATGAACGCCATCAAGGGCGGCAAGAGCAAGGCGTAATTCATGGATGGAATACTCATCAAGAAGAGCCGAGGAGATGAGTTGTTTTGCTTCAGCATCATTGGGAGAGTCATAAATTCGCCGTAAGAGAACGAGATCGGATTCAGGGAGTACAGCGAGCTTGTTAGAGAGTTGTCGTGTTCGATTAACGGGTACCTCAATGATATCTTCAATGAATTTCGGTTCTTTTGAAGGACCCATCGAAACTCGCCACACTCTGGCGCCTTGAGGAAGCTGGATATATTTAGGTCTTCGCATTTTTGACGTGAAATCATTCGCTTCACTAGCGCCTGAATTATCTAGGTAGCTTCTTGAGGTTACACTACACACCAATATATGAAATCAACTCGTTAACAATGATGGGTGTACCTTATGGAACTACGAAAAATCAAACGTGAAATCCGGATTTTGGGAGTGGACGATGCACGATTTACACGTGGCCAAGATTCATGGACCAGATTGGTGGGGATTATCTTTCGAGGAGGAGACTACATTGAAGGCTGCCTTCAAATTCCCATTCGTGTTGATGGACAAGATGCTACTGCCCAGCTGATCAAAATGATCAAGGACTCCCCCCATTATGGACAAGTGCGATTAATTATGACGCGTGACACAATATTTGGTGGAGTTAATGTTCTCCATTTGCACGAGTTATGTGAAAGAACGAATCTACCAGTAATCGCAGTCTCAGATTCTAAACCGGATATGCAGCAAGTGAAAAAAGCACTTCGTCAAATTGACCCTTCTGGTTGGGAGCATCGTTTTACCGTACTTCAAGCTTCAGGTCCTATTCGAGAAGTTGAATCCCGACCCGGTCGGGGGCCAGTTTATATGCAGTGGAAGGGGCTCCCGTTTAAGCAGGCTGTGGAGGTTATTCAGAAAACCTCGACTCGAAGTCGGATACCTGAACCGATTCGCGTTGCACATCTTATTGCTTCAAGTTTTGTCCCGGACAAATAAACAGATCTGGATTGTATTGTGTCTGAACTCCGAAATGCTGAAGAAATTTTACGACCAATTCGATGGGAAGTCCGATAACTCCCGTGTAGCTCCCTTCAATAGATTCGACAAACATATTGCCTTTCCCTTGGATAGCATAGCCACCTGCTTTGCCGATTGGCTCCTTAGTAAACAGGTACTCTTGGAGCTCATTATTGGTAGCAGATTTGAAAGTCACCTTCGTCCACTTATGTCCGATTTTCGTTTCCTGAGATTCAACCTTGACCACGGCAGTTGCACTGATGACGCGATGTTTTTTGCCAACAAGCTCTTTGAGCATTTGGTATGCCTCAGTAGTGGTTATGGGTTTTCCTAAGACTTTATTTTGGTCGGTGATGACGAGTGTGTCACCGCCAATTACTATTCCAGTTTCAAGTGAAGCGACTACACTTAGGGCTTTTTGAAGAGCATTTCCACGGACTGCCCGGACAATTTGGTTATCTGTACCGCTTTGAAGGCGCTTCTCCTTTATTTGGGGAGTAAGGACCTCAAAGTCAAGACCAAGCTGAGTTAATAAAGAGGCACGGCGCGGTGAGTTAGAAGCTAGAAATAGGCGAGACATAAGTAGTGACCAATTAGGACCCATTGTATAAGAGATTCGTGGATTCTTTGTATGTAGCCATGGCACAGATGGTTTGGGCACGTTCGATTAATTTTGGTTCACGCAGCTCTGAATTAATTATTGCTTCAAGTTCACCGATATCTTTTGCTCGAATTTTGAGTAGAAGGTCCCAGTCACCTGTAACCGTATGAGCTTCGAGAATCGCGGGGTGTGAGGCGATCTTGGCGATTAATTCACGATCACTTTTCGGTTCAGAGGATTCAAGGGAGTTCCGATTAATCGATACAAATACAAAAGAAACGAGGGGTTTATCGAGTTTCTCCGGATTTAGAATGGCACGAAATGAGGCTATATGTCCTGAGTTGGTGAGTTTCTTGATCCGGTTGTGAACTGTAGTTACGGGGATGTCAGTAGCGTTCGCTATAGCATTGGTGCGTTGACGGCAATCACGCTCAAGTTCCCGTAGGATCTTTTTGTCTTTATCGTCGAGCATGGATGTGATTCCCCTTTCGTGCATGCTCCTTTTGGAGAAGGACTCCTCAAGTAGGTGTTTTCCAATGACTGCTTTTAAGTAGTCCGATGAGTTTGGACCTAGATTTTGGTAATAAAGGAATTCGAAACCACCTCTAAGGGCACAAAAATGCAATTAAACGAAGCATCTAATTTGGGAGAAGCTTTAAATTTATGAATCCGGAGTCCTGTTACTGAGGATAGTTCTCTCTAGGTGAAGCCGAAATGTCAATTCAGTCCGACAATCTTGATCCACGCTATCTGCGAGGAGTAATTGATGCACTCGAACTGGTAGCCTCTTTTCTTGCATGGAAAGCAGAACACCCAAACAGTAAGCGCTCTGCCAAAGAGTTCCTTGAAACTGCTATAGAGCAATTGGAAAAGAAGACCCATCATAAATTGGATGAAGTATTGGGGATAGAGCTGGGAGACGAATAACCCCGCACAGATTCAATTATCGTAACGATTTCAAGTATGTGTTTAGTCATCAAGTTGAAGCTGGGTCTGTCGATTTCGTTTAGCGAGTTCTTGAAGAGTATTGATTGTCGCAAGTAATTGACTTTTAGCTTGGGTTTTTGTTGACGCTGTTGCCGTTACCGAAACTCGGAGAGGCAGCCGACTTTGATATGGTCGGGGGAGAGATTTCAGATACACATCTTGACTGCTCGCGAGAACCTTATCAAGGAGAGGGGCTAGTACTGATTCATCGAGAATAGGTACTTGTATTGTTCTTTGAACCACAACCTTTTTTGTGAGAAGGGCAATCCTGGGAGCCACTGCTTCCATAAAAATCGCGTAAAGCTCTTGAGGGACTCCTGGAAGACAGTAGATATGAGTCGTATTCTGCTGTATATGAATACCCGGAGCTGTTCCAACACTGTTTGGAAGTGGTTCTGCGCCATGGGGGAGATTTGCCATTTTTTTTCGGGCAGAAGAGATCGCACTGGACTCAACTAGTCCTTGGCGTTTTAAGGTGTTATATCGATCCGTGACCATTGCTAATGCTTGAGGATGAAGCTCAAGGGGGGCTTCTAAAGCCAAGGCAAGACCTTTTGCAGTGAGATCATCAAAGGTTGGTCCAAGACCACCTGTAGTAATTAGAAGGGTTGTTTGCCTTTCAAGGCAGGCTCGAATGGCATTAACAATAACCTCAATGTTGTCCTCAATGACCTGCATCTGTTGGACGGGAAGGCTAAGTTCGAGAAGACGTTGCGCAAGCCACTGGGAATTAGTGTCCAGAGTATGCCCAGAGAGGATTTCATTTCCTATGATTAATAATTCAACACGAAGCATCATGTATTTTCGCCAGAGGTTTGGCTGGACAACTGACTGAATTCATGCAAGAAATGCGTGAACCCCTTTTGGAAATGGCGGAGCCCTTCTATTACCACATATTCGTCCCGACCATGAGCATGACCCCCATGCCCTAGTCCACCGATGACAAATGGTTTCTTTAGCGGAGGATCAGCATACACATAAAGGGGAACGCTAGACGGAAACATCGGCCAAACCTCCACATTATCAATTCCAACTTCGTAATAAGAGCGCATAAGGGCTTTGACTATATGGGTGTTATCTGTAGTTTTTGCCCATTTCATAGTATAGCCAAGCTCAATTTCGACTAACTCTGCAAGTCCCAACTGCGCAATGTAATCTTTGACACTTTGTAAGACTTGATTTGGGTCCTCGTTTGGAGTTAAGCGAATATCTACATGAGCTGAAGCATCACGAGGTAGAATCGTTTTGAAGGATCCACCGACATATCCAGTTTGAATCCCAGAAATATTAACAGTCGGTTCAAAGAGAAATCGGCGTAGCAAATCCTGCATCGAATCCGCTTCAATAGTTAAATTTCGAGCGTCTAGTTGGAGTGCGGTGATTCCTGGATCAAAGGATTTCGCTAGAAGCGAGATAAGTCGTTCATCATCTTTCGTTGGCGGCTGGACATCATCAAGTAGACCAGGAATTAATGGATGTCCATGAATGTCTACAAGTTCTGAGAGTGTCTTTGCTAGAATATGAGCGGGATTTCGCATCCAACCAACTTCAGCTGAATGAAGATCGCGTGTTGATGGCCCTTGACAGTGGAAGCGGAGAAACACGATTCCTTTGGTGCCTAGAAATAATCGAGCTATCCCGCGACGGTCTGTCGCGAAAAAGGGGTAATAGACCGCATCGGCTTTGTTTAACTCACGTTTGTAATCTTTTACAAATTGGGGAAGACTCGGGCTGCCACTTTCTTCTTCACTATCAACCACAATAATCAGATTGACAGGGGGTTGTTCCCCCATATCTTGGATAATGGAAAGGGTTTCAAGCAGTGTCATAAGCGTGGCTTTCTGTGTATAAGCTCCCCTTGCAATGAGACTGGGGCCAAATCGGGGATGGTCTTTGATTTCTGCTGCAAAAGGAGGGACAGACCACCAGGCCTCATTCTCAGTGGTCATAACATCGACGGAGGTATGAATGAGCAGAGTAGGAGCTTTCTTTCCAGCTGAAAACCGACGGGCATATACAATGGGATTACTTGGTGTGCTAATGAGTTTTGTGTCGAAGTTTAATTCTTGAAGCTTTGAATAGACCAGATATGCAGTTCGATTGATGCCGGCTCCGGTACCACTGATACTGGGTTGCTGAAGAAAATTCTGTAATTGCTTTAGGGTTTTTTCAAAGTGGGCATCAATTTCTTCGAGGATGTTGCGTAGAATCATCGGTTGATTCACCGACCTTTGACTTATTGAATACAGGGGCTGAATCAACTCGTGGTGTCTTCTTATTAAAAGCTCGTCGGTTACGCTATCCTATTTTTGTGGAGAAGCTACGTGCATGTAGCCAGCGGGTTTCCATTATGGTTCGAAGTAGTTCTACGTGATCTTCATGGCTTGAAGAGATTCCGATGACATTGGCAACGCCTTTTGAGGTATTCCCAAGGATGATTTGTTCAGAATCATGAATGACACCCCAAATATCTCCGCGGGGGTCATGACGGATTTGGAAATTAGAGTGTTTGTCCGCGATGCGTTGGAGGCTTTGAACTGCTTTTGAAGCAGGTGTGTCAGCTACAACGATTCGAACGCGAACCTCTCGAGGAATCATTCGGAGGAGTTTTATTTTGAGTCGGATTGAACGAGGAAGAATAATGAAAAGTTGACTTCTTGCCCGGGCGATTTGACTCGCCATTTGGGATTGGAAGTCTTTTTCTCCAGCCACAAATTGGTAAAGGTCGAAGGCTGTGGGTTCTGATTCTTTTGAACGACGCCAGAACTGATTCACACTTTGGGTGGCTAGAGACAGATTCCCTTCTGCTTCCTGTAATAAAGAAGTAATTTGGGCGTTGGTTGCTTGGATATATTCGTTCCGCCACTCTGTGAATGTCTTAGGGATATCATGAGTGATTTTCGTTAAATGGCGTTCACTTTGAACAACCATTTGGTCCAATAGTGGAGAAAATTCCTGGCTTCGGATTTGGTCGAGAATATCAGGAACTTCCGCTAACTGAGCATCTAATTCTCGTGCTTGCAAACTAACCTTTTTTACTGAATCTTCGAGTCCATCGGCAAATTGCTGTTGGAAGGTATAGGTAAGTTCTGCTAACCGATCTGCAAGGTTAGTAGAAGCTT
>JABXGS010000016.1 GCA_016550425.1 archaeon | reverse complement strand
GCCCTGTTCTCATTCCAATGCTTGTTACAATGCTCATTGAAGATATCCAATTTCACGAAAAGATCCCAATTGTTCCCGCTTCACTCTTGAACGCTTTTCTTCTCAAATACGAAGAGCGCCTAGATTCTTTATGCACAGTAGAACCAAGTTCTAGTCGACAACTCCGCCTTATCTAAGCAGCCGTGGAGTTCCCCCATTTTTCGCAATGGCGCAATTGAGAATCCACAAAAAATCTTCAAGAAGCCTCAGTAACTGATCGAGATTCTGATGAGATCCAGAAGAAAGCATTGAGCCACTCTCATTGATAATAGAATGGCCTTCTTGGACTAGGAATACGTGGATGTGTTCAAGGTTGTGAAAGAGCCTATTTAATTCAGTTAGGCGTTCTTGCGTGATACGTTTCTCGCCGATCCCACGACCAGGTCCACGTCGTCGACCTTGTTTTAGATCTGTCTCACGATCTAATATCGTTGGAGATTTGGCTTGTTTATGGGGTTCTTGCATTTTCTTCCTCCTATAAATTGATTAACCGGTAAAATGCACACTTCCTGTCTCCTGAATTTCTCGGACCTGTGATTCAAGATGATCAAATGCGGTTGGTAAGTATTCACGAAACCATTGCCATTGCCCCAACTCAGTATTGAATTGACAGCGTTGTCGAACCTGATTCATGATGAAATCTTTTGCACCACTTCCATAGAATACAGCTGCATCGAAGTCAGTTTGTTCAAGAAAAAGACGATTGAGTTCTCTTTCTACTTTGAGTGCTAAGCCTATTGGTAAACCAAAAGCAACAATACAGCCTGGAGTTGGATGATGAAATATGGAGCCCCCGTATAGAGGAGCTTCGCGACAGCCTGAGAGGAAATTGCGAACTACTTCTTCACTCCCTTCGAGTATGATGAAGAGCGTTTCATTCAGTCCAAGATGATACATTGACAAATCTGGGCGTTTAAATAACACCTCTTGTGTGATTAATGATTTGAGATGTCGCCGAACAACGTGGACTGATTGACCTAGAATTAAGGCGAGGTCTTCCGCTGTTGTATCAGGTTTGACCTGCGATAGGATTTGATATGCAAGAGGGTCTAAATCTGCAGGATCGACATTAGGTTCAGCGTACTTGTAAATATAGGGTTGGCTTAGGATCTCCCCATACCCTTCTCGAATTAGAACATCACGAAGATACCGTACCCAGGCTACCCATCTAAACCTTTCTGACACGGGGACATCTGCTTCGTGGGCGAGATAGCTTCGAAGGTTATAGCCATTGAAAACGCCACTTAAGGGGTAGAAACGGTAACGGAGAAGATGACCTAACCCTACCAATTCTTGTAACCATTCTTGCAGTCGTCGAAGGCGTAATCGGGGGAGGGTGTAACTGAGAAGAAAGGGAGCACCACTTCCTCCGAATCTGTGAATTTTCCGGAGGTAGGGACATTGTTCAAAATATCGTGATACCCTACTTCCAGGGGCAGGATAAGCAAGGACTGCAATATGGTTTAGTCGTATTCGTGGATAGTTTATGCGGAAGTATCGGGAGAAAAGGAGTTTTTCACGAAAACTGGCCAGGTAGTTGCTTAAGCTTCCTAGAGAATATGATGAAATTTGTTGGAGCTGTCGAAGAGTCGATGTGGGATTTTCGATCATCAAATGAAGAACGCGTAATTCTTGTTCGTTCAAGGGGGAGGCATAATTGAGCATAAATGTCTCCAGTAACTCAACATATTCTCGTGAGGTTAGAGGAGTGATCGCAGGTTCGAGTTCATCGAAATGAGGAAGGATTCGTTTGAGAAATGTTCCTTGGGTTACTCGGTTGAATAGGGGGAAAGAGTACGGTGCATTGTAGATTGTGTCGCCAAAAAACTGGCGTGGGGAAACTACTTGCCATAATTTCATGAGTTGGCTGAGATTAGGTTGAGCGGTGTGATGATAGGCACATAGGATGCCTAAATCCCCACTTTCGGGAACACCCTTTACTACAGAGGGAATCAAGGTTGTGTACATTTCTCGGTAGAGGACTGTTTTAAGAAGGAGAGGACGAGTCAGGAGTTGAGAAGCGATACGGAATTTTCCCGCTCCGTATGAACCACAGAATCGTGGGCTTGTAAGAGTGTCATCGTCATAAAACTGAATTCGCGTAGGTAGGAGTGGTGAACGGTCTGTCAACTCAGTGATTTCTCGCTGAATGGTTTTCAATTGCTTCGTGATTTCCTGCCGATGGTGCCGACGTTGATTCGTGGTGAGTTTTTCTTTTGCAGTATGTTGTGTACGTGCCGTAGTCGCCAAGCGTTGATTCGCCCCCTGCTCAGCGGTTACCCTTGAAAGAAATTGAGAGCCCTTGCTTTTTATTTAAAGTCCACGACGGGGTGTCGATAAATGTTGGAATTCCCTTAGAATTACAATTTAACTGACCTGAATGTTTTTTTTCTATTTTTAGATATTTTTAGGCTTCTTTAATAAAAAAAGTCGACTTAGACGCCGTTTTATATTATAAATTGAGACGATCCTACTTCTTTACTGGATAAATCTTTCATCAAGAAAAAAATGAAGCGTGATATTGCTATCAAGAAAAGAGCCTATTTTGGAGTACGCCGAGTGAGGGAATGGACTTCGCAGGTTCGGTTTTTGCATTCTGTGCATTCAGAGCTTTGGTGAACCCAATATTGGTCAAAGCGTTGGATGAATTGTGTGACGAATTCGAGGTTATTGGTCCAGGTGGCTTGCTCGCCGATCCCGGATAGCCCCTTGGCTGTGAAGTTTGCACTCCCTTCTAGAACCTCTGAATCGTCAATAATGACAGATTTGATGTGCATTTGTGCACAGACAAGAATTTCAATCGATGGAGCTTCTTGAAGAAGTTTCTCGACGGCTTCTTGGAAGTGCTTGGATGCAGCCCCAAATGCTTCTGGTTCACGAATGATGATTCGAATTTGAACACCTTGGTTAGCTTTTGTGATTAAGCGGTCGAGGAGGTTTACGTCACAGGATTCCGTTCCAACAGTCACTGTTTTGACATCTGTAAAGTTTTGAACCATGATCCGAATACTTTGAATTGCCCGATCTAACATCTCCACTAGGGTGAAGGCAATTGAGATCCCATTAAGGAGTTGATGCTGCATAACTTCTGAACCAGTAGAGGAGGGAAGCGAAGTTTTTTCATCAGTTAATTCGATTTCTTCGACAGTGTCTGTTTCTGGAGATTCAACTGCTTTTTCAACAGCAGATGCAGCTGGAAGGAGATTTTCGTCGTCTGGAAAAAAACTGTCAAGGGAGTCAACCATGTGTAATGGGAGGGGTTCTTCACGCCTTAGCGCTTTGGTTATTTCAACGAGACTTCGGGCCCTCTGATATGCAAGTTTGGACGCTGAACCTGTAGAATGTTTAGCAAGTTCATTAAACGCTTCGGCAGCCTTTAGAGCAGCGTTGGAGGCTCGTTGAAAATCGCCTTGACTCATGAACTTGCGGATCAATTGGAGTGCTTCTTTTGCAACGCGTCCAAGTCGGGCCGTGCTCATCTTCTAGCCCCATAATTTTGTTCATTTTAGCTACACGTCCGAGCCATAAGAAGTTTAGGAACTGGACGCTAATCGGGTGTCAGGGTTGAGGAGACCAGGCCTTTTTTCGTCAGTCAAACTTCACAAGACCCTTCGTGCAAAACACATTGTTTTCGTGAATTGTCTACGTGGAACTATGTCAAGAAGAATTAAAATTATCGTGAGCGTTTAGTATTCGAATTTGAATGTCGTGTTTTGTAACAAGGATATTGTGTTTTACACACATTTTCGTTTCACTCTAAAAATAAGAGAAGAACAACAGCTCCAAATCCCAGTCCAAATAGTAGACTGCCAAGTGTTGTGTAGGACTTCAATTCGAAGAGTGCAGGAAGGACAAGGAACGGGAGCGGGATGATGATGGGAACAAGAAGAAGGGTCCAAGCATAGATAAAAGGGCGAAGAGAATAATTGATGAGAAGAAAGGTAACAGTGAAGACACTGAGTAGACATATACTGGAATTGAACCGGTGATTGCCCTGCTTAGAGGAAGATTGGGCTAAATCAGTGAGAAGGAGTCTAGAGAGTTGTGGATCGAAATCTGAAATGGGTTGGTCCGTTGGGATTTTTTGGCGTGACTGGGATGGATTTTCAATTATTAGAAAGGATTGATTTTGTAGGGTTTTGGATTTGTGGTGGCTTCGATATTTTCGATAGATTCGCAGAGTGATGATAATCTCAAGAAAAAAGATAAACAGAATCACCATTGTGAGTAGCGAGGAGCAGTTAAGGTTCACTGTGATCACCTGCTTCCTTCTGTGTGAAAGTTGATTCTGAGAGTATTTTGAATAGCGGTTGAATGAGTTCTCTGTTATTACCTTGTAATAGGATATGAAGTTCTTGTCCTTTCTTTTCCCAGGCAAGGACTACGCGGTCATTGGAATAGCGGTTCTTGCCACTCTTAGTTAATTCTAACTTCTGGATAACCTGCGCTAGTTCGTGCTTTATTTGAGGAGTAAGGCGGAATTGGTGTTCGGCATCATCTTTACTTGTTCCCCAATGAATTTGCATTCCCTGATCTCCCGGGAGAACGAACCGGGGAGATTGAGAGGTATTAGCCTGGTTTTGGTGCTGAGAACGTTTTCCATTTCTTAACCAGCAAATCCCAATAATACAGAGTGCGATTAGAAATGCAGGAGGTAGCAGAGTGAGAATGGTGTTCACTGTGGAATAGCCAACATAAATTGGACTTTCAACAGCAAGGATTCGTTGGTCACTCGAGTACAGAGCGAGGGATAATGAACGAATGCCGGTATCCATGATTGCCGTGGGGACATATTGGAGTTGGAGGATGATTGATCGGGTCGTGTTACTTTGGACGATGACTTGGGTGAATCCCAAGAAATTCGAATCTGCCATAATGTCAAAGATACGGGTTTGGGTTCCTAAGTTGGTGAGATTCACCATGACTGAGAAAAGTTGATTCTGCAGGGTAGATTCGGGCTTTTCAAGAACTGTAAGGATGAAGGCAGGTTCAACAATGAGGGGAACGTGGTCGGCCAGTAAGAGTAGTGAGGAAGTTGAAATCTGGAGAGAGAGGTTATAAGTGCGTGGTGTGCAGCTTGGCTGTATTTCAAGTGTAATATGAAAGACGTTTTCACCTGGAATGAGTAAGAGATTGGGTATAGATGTGAATCCAACCTCTTCAGCACTGAGACTGAGGTTTACGTATACTGTGGACATCCAAGAGGAGTTAATTTTACAAAAAATTGTGAGAAGTTCACCCTGTGGGATAGATGGAAGATATTCGAGGTGTGCTGAGCATAATGAGCGGGGAACAAAGAGAAACCAACCTTCTAGCTCCAATGCGGAGTGTGCGTGAATCAAGTAGGGCAGTGGGACTTTTAAAAAGAGTGAGACAGACGCAACCCCTGAACCATTTGTGATAACCTGGAATTCCATTGAGGTCCCTTGGACTGTCAGGTTGAGGTGGACTAGTTGATCTGTAAGACCCGTCCAATTGGTGAAATCGCCAACGAATATATAGAGTGTTAGAGTCCTTCCTACGACTGGTTCTTGTTGGTCGAGTCCTAGTCCGATTCCCATCATTTTATGTTCAATAAGCCAGGCTAGTCCGTTTTCTGCAATTGTCTGTACAGTTGGGGTGTTTGGTAAATTGGGCCCTAAGAAAAGAACCGGAATCGATGTTAATGCCGGAGGAAAATAAGCTAGCGATGACCAGATTGTATTCCCTACTAAGACGAGACTTGAGTTGTGGACTGAAACTGCGTGAACAGTTGAGCAATTTCGGAATAACTGGGCAGCTGCACCATTAAGGAGTGAAGAACTCTGTATGACCGGGTGAAATACTTTGAGCCCATTCACTGTTAGCAGATTCGCACCAAGATCTGTAAAGGTGAGATGTGCAGAATGGTGTAAAAATAAAGCACCCCCCTTACCCAAAGCAAGGAGAGGAAGGGAATGTCGTGTTAAGTGTAGAATCATTGCATCATTAGTGAAGACTAAAGGATCAATGATTAGGGCTTGATATTTTCCCAGTCGTGGGTCTAAGTAATCAGTGATTGTAATGTTTGCGATTTCCTTGAAAACCGGAACCCAATCCGCTGATTTATTCGGAGGTGTGGGAGGCAGATCAAAGACAAAATCGAAAACAAGACCAAGGATTAGTTGAGTCGTATTTATGAGGTTAATGAGCTTGCAGTGTGACACTCCATCATAGAGAGAATGTTTGTATGGATCCGGATATTGATTAGTTGATATAGTGATAGCAGGAATTCCATTGGTATGAAAGGTCCATTCGGAGATGCACCAACCAAAATCGTGGTGGAGGTCCTCAATGGTTTCAATTCGTGGAGTTTGCGTATCGACTAGTGGAATGTTCAGATTCACTGATGTTTCGAGAAGGCTTTGCTGAAGAGGGGAAACATAATCACCGGAAAAATAGTATAGGGCAAGGATGGTGGGCCAGACGAGCCCAGCATATGCAATTTCATCGATATTTAAGATAAATGCTGTTGATGGGTTGATGCCTAGCGTGAGAAGACCATGAGAGAGGAGTTGGTTTGAGCCCCATAAGGATTGGGTCCCGTTTCCTTCTTCACCCCCTAAAAATGCAAATAACACATTCCACTTATTGAAGGATCCAGGGCAGGCAACAAGGATATGTAAGGCTTCAAGTAGGGTTGCAATCCCAGCAGCATTATCATTAGCCCCATGAGCAATGGTGGTTGATAGACCTAGCAAGTCATACCGGGCAGAATCGAGGTGACAAGTGATTATTATTGTGGAGGCCGAGGTATTAATGCTCCAGGGAGTAACATAGAGATTCCGTGTCCAGAAATTCTGGTAGATGAATGTAGTTCCTGTCCATGTGGCTTTAGGGATGCAAAACCAGTCACTAACGAATGAAGTTCCAATCGACATTAGATATGATGCAATAAAATCAATTGAAGCATTTGCATCCGGATGGAAGGGATGTCTACTATTATATCCAGCAAGGAAAGTGAGAAGACCCATTAGACGTGTCGAATTTACGCAAGTGGCCATTTCTCGTTGCCAGTAGGCTAGACTTGAACTATTGGTCAGATAAGCGACGGATGGAGGGGACAATACGGGTGGAGAAACAGAGCAGGAATTCAGAGAGGGCAGAGCCGCGACTTGTGACCAAGCATTAGGGGTTGTAAGAGACACAGAAAAACACGGTTCTGTGAAAGGTAGCATTGAGGTGATACTACTAAGCAGCAGACAAATGAATACCAGCGAAAGAACTGTGACTCGCCTCATGGGTTCTTCGCTACCCTGGCGAAATTTGGTTCGTTTATATGCGTTATGGTGAGCAATGTTACTCGGGCTACAGGAGAGAATCTTGGCGAAAAAATCCGATGTTTAAATATGTATGAGCTGGTTTTTTGCTTAGATAGACTAGAGGAGAAGTATCAGTTTTGTTCAGAAAAATTAAGTGAGTGGGATGATACGGATGGTATCTTCCCTTTTCTCTAGAAAGCCTTCAGCATGGAGGGTTTTAATTGCCTCTTGCACTTCTTTTGGAATGAGCCCAGCTTCAATTGAACGTCGAAATACCTCTTGGACAGGTAACCATTTTGGAGTATCTAAGTAATGGGAGCGAAGAAGCTGGAGAATTTGCTTTGTTGGACGAAGATCTGTTCCCTGGGGTATTATTCCTTGAAAGACGTATTGTTTTTGTTGAATCTGCTTTTTTGCTTCTTTGGCACTAATGACTAAAGTTCCGTGTAATTCGTGAAGCGCGATTTTTACTTTACATCGCGGGCAGAAGTTACTGGGTACTATATCTGGGATGTAGGCGTATTCTAAACAATGGGGGCATTGGATTACTTTGTACTGTTTGGACATTTTAATCATCATCCAGTGAATCAGTGGAGCTCGTTTCACCGGGTTGATTAGTAAGAAATTGGAGTAATTCATGAGATGACTCAAGTATGGTTTTCTGAGAAGGACGAATGCGGCTTAAGAAGTCATTAAGCCGCTTCTGCTGACGTATGAATAAGAAAGCACCTATTATTACTCCGAATATCATTACGATGAGGGACCAAATGAGAAGGGAAGTATCAACGCCTCCGATACGGTTCAGGGGATTTCGAACTAATAAGGGGGTTGTCGCCTGACAAGGAACAAATCCACGTTGTCCTTCGAAGCGAACCGTGATAGTGTAGATTCCAGGTTGGGGTGTCATTATTGTTAGTTGACCGATGCCCATGGAATCTGTTTTGATTATAAAAGTGTCGAGGAGGGTGGTATCTTGACTAAGTAATTGCACGGTTAGATTGGCTACAAGACCTAAAGAAAGAGTTTCGTTAGTATAAGACAATTGAACTTCTATTTGGAGAGTTGGCTGCAAAAGAATATCTTCTATCTCTAGGGGGGTAACTGTGAGTTTGAGTGTTGGTAGTATAACTCCTTGTAATGTTATGAGTAATGTTGCCTGGCTTTCATGATAGATATCCGGAGCGTCCAGTTGCCCGAAGAGGACAATGATTAGATGCTCACCGGTGATTTCAGTATACTGTGTTGTGAGTGTGATTTCACCATAACCGTTAGAGATGGTGACATGCTGTCGCAATACTCCATCCCAGTAAAGAGCGGCAGTGCCATTGGGAGTGAGAGACATACCTGTGGTGATAGTGAGTTCGATGAAGATAGTGTCGCCGGCATAGACAGATGTTGAGTTGCTTGAGACGGAAAGGGAGGTGGTATCCCGAAGGAGAACTTGGAGTGATGAGGATACCCAGGAGTCATGTGTACTGGTTTCAGTGATCATAAGGTGTAAGTCCCGGTATCCGAGAGAACCACCTGCGATCCATTGGCAATTAGCTTCACCCCACATATCGGTTGAAGCGGTTACTAAGAGGACTTCACCTTCGTAGAGACCCACTAGTAGATTGGGTAGGAGAGATCCATTGAGAGCATCTGAGACCTTGATTTGAAAATTGGTTTGGTTGCCGATGAAAAATGTGGAGGAGGGTAATATGTTGATAGTACATGCAAGGGGACGACGACTAACTTGAATCATTGTGGTTGTCTGAGAGGCATTATACATTTCGCACTCAGCAAATTTTACACTAATTTGCCATTGTCCTACTTTGTCAGGTGTCCAGGAGCCCAGTGCAAGACCGGTTTGATTTGTGGTTAAGCTGTCAGAATGATAGGGAATGGAATCACCTGGCCGAGTAAAGTTAAAAGTGACCCTAAAGCCTGTGAGCTTCGTGCCACTTTCATTATTGAGACTAATTTCTATGGCCACAGGATCAAACAGAACTGGAGTTTCTGGCAGGATATTCTCTACGAGTAATGTGGTATCAAACACTATTACCATAATTTGAGTTGTCTTAGTGTGGAAATTACAGTAAGGTACACTGGCATTGACGTGGAGAATGTGGCTGGTAGGTTCAAGATTTTGTGTTGGAATGGATACGTGATACTGGCTCGAACCGGCATAGCTTGCAGTATAGGTTACTGATGTTGTTAATAATGTCAGTACAACTTCTCCATTTGCAATGGGGTATTGGGGCAAACTCGCGCCTGCGAGTCCAACATTGATCGTGACATTGAGCGGAATGCTTCGGGGAACCAAGGTTCCAGGCACAAAGGTAGTATTGAGGGAAAGAACACCCCATCCTGTACAGAAACTTGATGTAATCGAATAAGCAGGAATTGAGCCGGGGGAAAAGGCGAGAAGTGTGAGGTTCTGAGGACCTAGGGCGTTTAGATTGACTGGAATGAGCTCTTGAAGCATGAATGAGCCAGGAGGATTAATCCCACAAGAACTGAGAAAGGTGGTGTTGAAGAGGAGGGTTTGGATTTGAATTTTTTCCGGCAGTTGTCCCCATCTTGTTTCGATTACTGTTGCTGATAGAGCGAAAGGGTCACCAAGAGCAACAGTGCCAAGAGGAGACGAGATTTGCGTGAGATGTAGGATTGGGCTAACATCCAGATAAGAGAGAAGATTCATGCGTTGAACTAGTTCGAGCCCTAAGCTGATCAGGTATGGGATCCATTTGCCTTTAGGAAGAAGTGGTTCTGTGACTAATCCTTCATAGGAAAAGGCGGCGAGAAGCCGGTTATGAATGATTGACCAATCAGGACCTTGGAAGGCATTAGGATTGAGTCCCATTTCAACCAGGAAATACAAGATTTCGGTGGCATAATAGACGCTAATCAAAGATGCATTCCCGTGGATGTACTGCTTAGCGAACATCGCTAGTTTATCTCCATTGAGACCCGAAAGGGAAGGATTCAGATAGGCATAAGCGCGTAGCCCAAGCCAGGTTTCAGCGAGATACTCATCAGCAGCTCGCCATTGAGCAGGCAGAAAAATCGGATGGGCTAGGTCTTGGAAATATTGATGAGTTGCATTATCTTGTAAGCAGCTGGTTAGGTAGGCAAGTATTGCTGATGCATTATTCAGGTCTGTGGGTAGTCCACCTAGCCCTTGATGGGCTAATAAATTCCAGCAGGTTGTATCGAAACGGAAAGTTAGATCACTTTCGTGACCAACATAGAGATGATGAATTCCCAACATTCCTGTATATTCTGAAGCTGTTGTTTGGCAGGCTTCGATTTCTTGTCGAATATGAAAGGCTCGTGTTGTCCAAGGTTCATAATTTAGCCCTAGTTTTGCCATCAATTGGCTATACCCATAGTGATAGAGCGGTCCGAAGGTACCCGTTTCCAAGACGATACGATCAGGTGTTGGACTATCCGTGTCGATTCCTATAGAAGATGGAAGTTGATGGGCTACAAAAGAGCTGCGACTTGTGGACCAACAATTATCCAGATAGCTCAGAAAGGCTGAAAGGTTCAAAAAGTTCAACCCGTCAACCTGCCATAAAATTAGGATTATATCAACGCTTGATAAAAAATCACCAAAAATAACCGGTTCAGTTGCCCCACCCCAGCCCGTTAAACAATGAGTTAGATATTCGAGTAGAGTAGGTTCAGTAGTGCCTAATCCGCCAGTCAAGGCTAGCGCTTGGGCACCGTACCAAGTTTCATCGGGTGAATTGTGAAAATCATGAAGCAAATCACCCCGTCCCCATCCTCCGTTAGGAAATTGATTTGTTAGAATATAGGTGCGACTAGCACTCGAATTGTATATGGGTAATTTACCAAGAATAGAAAGGATTTGGAGAGCACAAGAAGTGCCAAGTATCCACTCATCTGAGTCCATGGAATATTTTGTATCGAAGACACTGCTTCCTATTGGTTCCTCACAGTTAGCAAGGAAAAGAAGAAGCGCCGTTTGATTGATGGCATCTAGTGCTTCAAGTTGAACAAGAGCCTTGAGTGCATGCAGAGTGTCAATCAGGCTTGCGCTGAAGCTACCACTCGCTGAGGAATAGAAGCCACCGTATTCAGAATCTAGGGGATTAAGCTCTTGACAGGCAACCACAAAGTCGAGTGCAGCCTGAACATCAATGGCACTAAGTTGGTCAAGAGCTGATAGGCTTTCTAGCGCAAAACTGGTCGCGGCTAGGGTGGTCTGTTGTGCGTCGATTTCAGTGAAGAAGCCTCCTGAAATAGCATCTTGACATGAAGCTAGATACGCGCTGATTTGGGTCTGGTTAAATTGGTCAAGGATATTCAAATCCTTAGCCATGAGAACACCCATGGCTGTGGTCATGCAACGATCGTTGAGCTGTGAACTTGCTAAATCTTCAAAGAAACCGAGAAGAGGATTATAACAGGTATTTAGCCATGATGCAAAACTGGAGATGTTCACAGCTAAATCAAAGGATTCAACCAAGTTGGTCACATAATACGAGAAGCGAAGCGATGGCTCAAGCGGATACCCAAACCCACCAGCACCTTGGATCTTCCAGTATCCTTCGGTTACATTCGAGGGTAATTGCCAATTGGAAAGCGTGTTTCCGAGCCGTTGTTGAAGGGTTGGACGGATTAACCAGTGTATGAGATTTTCACAAAACTGCTTGCCATGAATATTCAGGTTTTCTACTTGATTGATTCCCCAATAGTAAATGAAGGGAGTATTAACGAGTTTGCGGAACCAAAGGAGCTGAACACCAGACCCATCAAAGTTT
>JABXGS010000107.1 GCA_016550425.1 archaeon | reverse complement strand
TCCTCCTAAGACTAGTTCAAAAATCAAAATTAACAGGCCTACACGGAAGATCTTCATCGCTTTGGTAGATTTTACGAGGATTATCCCATTACCGAAGCCGTAGAGGATGCTGGCAACGATTCCAAACCATCCAATGATTGCTGGTACTGGTACAGCTTCAGAGGTGGCAAACAGGATTGAGTATGAAAGCGTACCAATTGAGAATAGGATTTGTGCGAATGCGAAAACCGAGTTTTTTGTTTTGAGAATGCTACGACCTAATTCACTTAACGATTTTTTTTCAGCACCACTACTAGATGAGTATTGTCTAGCTATGTTGAGTAACCCCCAGGAGTTCTTTTCATTATAGAAGTCGATCAAACCTTCAGTTACTCGAGAGATGGCCCAAATAACAGCAAGCGTCATGTTAAATGAATTAAAAGCAAGAAACAATGTTATGGCAAGTGCAATTATGGTTCCATGTTCTATGAGCGCTAGCACGGTGCCAATTTTGAATTTTTTAGTATCTTTGTTTATCTCTTGTAGTTTAGTTTCTGAGTCCAAATCGCTCATCACTGAATAGCCAAATCTCTCAGCTATAACGAGTGTAATTATTATAAACAAAAAGAGAAAACCTGCCAAGATCAAATCAATCATTTTTTTACCGCCTTTTCAGAAATCAGGTTGATAATTGGTCCTTGTTTCCACTCAAGATATAATATTTTTGGGTTTGGGGTTAAAATTTAACCCAAAAAAAGGGTGTAGGTAAGCTCTTTTCTAAAATTCGTGAAACGACATTCTTATTAATCCCAAATCAAAATACTAGACTTCAAGGTGAAGGTATAACTGGTAAAAATTTGTGGATAACAGATACCCTAACATTTGTCAGTGTATACTTAATAACCTCCATTCAAAATACAAAATGAGGAAAAGTAATGCCAGTTAAACGAAAATCCAGAGGACGAGCAAAAGGCAGCAAAGGCAAAGGCGCATTGGTTCAGTGCGTAGGTTGCGGTCAGCAGGTACCCCGCGACAAAGCTAAACGAGTCTCACGAAGAGTCTCATTAGTGGACTCGCGCCTCTACAAGGAACTTCGTCAAAAGGGCACATACATTGCCAGCCGCACAGAAACAAAATATTATTGCGTTTCCTGCGCAGTGCATCGTGGCGTAGTGAAGGTGCGCTCGAAAGATGAGCGGAGAAGAGGCACCTCAAGAAGAAGCCGACGCTAAACCGAAACACTCCTTTCTTTTTGAGTTATTGGGACGCCTTGCGGAAATAGATTGCCCGCTGAATTACAGTCAGATTTGTGAGGACGGCGAGAATAAGAACTCCCCAACATAGAGCGTCGAGCCAAACAAAGCTGAGGAAACTTGCTAATGCCAGTAATACTAGGCGTTCTGCTCGTTCAGCTAAGCCCACGGACTCCATTTTCACTCCTGCAGCTTCTGCCCTTGCCCGAGCGTAACTGACCAGCATGGAGCCTACGAGCGCGGCGAGCCCCCAAGATGCTTCAGTTAATCCGCCGAGGATGATTCCGCAGATGATGATTGCGTCGGCGTATCTGTCAAGAAGGGAATCGAAGAATCCGCCGAAGCTTGTGGCTTCCCCGTACAGTCTCGCCAATGCCCCGTCTAGGGCGTCGAGGAAGCCAGAGGCAAGCATCAGAAGGGGCGCCAGTATCAGAAGGAGGGGATGACGTTCCCACTGCCAGTAAGTGATGGCGGAAAGCACGGCAAAGGCTATTCCCAGAATGCTTACATGATTTGGAGACAAGCCAAACTTATGAAGCATTTTTGCTTCTGAGGCGAACCACAGCTGGGCTCGCTGTTTAAGTTTCGTCAGCAACCCTTCATAGCCTCCAAGCTTCTTCATTTCAATATTTGCTGAAATAATCTATCGATATTTGTTAGCTTTGATATTTGTG
The DNA here is from genome assembly GCA_016550425.1 of archaeon. The sequence goes on along the minus strand of JABXGS010000107.1, from coordinate 3,289 downwards.
GTTGAAATGGAATAAGATACTTTAGTTGTGCTTTTTATCCTCCAAGTTCTTACATCGCTTAAGTTTTTTTATATGGGTGGAGGCGGTCATAAGCTAAGAGTAAACAACGCTCTGAATGTCATGATTCAGCCAAAAAATTTGTTTCCAGTAAAGATTGTTAGGCTTTCTTTCTTTTTCGAGTGTAAACCACGACTACGCAAACGAGGACACCCATTATGATGCCGGCAATTAAGATTAATACAAAATATTTTTCGACTGTTGATTTGATTGTGTTTATGATTGGTTCAAAGTAATCTTCAATTATTGGTTCGATTGGAGAAGACGTGTCTTCTTTCAAATCATAACTACCACTTATGCAGTCGCCGAAGTAGTATCCTTCGTTCCTTTTCACTAGTGGCTTATTCATCGTTTCAGAAATCATTTCGTTGATTTCAGAATTGATCGGACCAATGATGGAAGTTACTTCCTCTATATTTTGGAATTCAACACCTCCTGCACTGTAGATTTCGGTGATTATGTAATTCCCCTCTGTATACTCCTTCTCACAGTGGAATTCGCCTTCTTCGTATGATTTGACATATTCAGTCCATATCTCTTCGGGGCTCCACGCTACCATTGACTCCAGATTTTCAAGATTTTCAGAATCTATGAAGTCCGAGAACAGATGATCCCCAAACCTGTAACGTGATTTGTACCATTGAGCTAAAGCTAAGGAGGCATAGACCTGCCTTAAGTCGGAATATTTAGCATCAGTATTAACTTCTTCAACGACGAGGGGAAGGATCATTTCCTCCTCTAATTCCTTAGCATACCGTCCATATTCCTTTGTTGCTTCACTCAAGCACTCACTGCAATCTTCCGAAATGGAACCTTGATTTACTATCTTAAAAGTGGAGTGCTCAAATACTGGTTCAGAAAAGATTGACAGTCTTGCATCAGCGATATAGAACTCATCATCATCTCCATAACCTGTAATCATGTCTGGAACAATCCAGTGCCTTGTCGCTGCAGCAAACAGAACATTGTCAATGTCCTCTATCTCCTCCGGATACAGGTTCATGCAGTTCCTAACTAGCTCATCCCTTTTTTCTTCCAGCAGGCTCCAGTATTCTTCACCTATGTCGCTCTCACAAGGGTTTTGATATTTGCAGAAGTCTTTTTTCATCTGAAAATCGGCTTCAAGCATTATCCTTCCCACATCTGTACGACCCAAATCTTCATCGATTATCCTATCAGATTCCCACGGATTCAGATTTACCCAGAACTTATCATCTGGCAAACTCAACCCTACAAGAAACCACAGCAGCGATAGCGCCTCGGCTTCCTCGGGGTCTATTATCTCGTCACCTGGCTTCGCCTCTGTTGCCCTCAACACGTACTGGAAGTCTAACAGGGGCTCCTCTTGTTCCTCATTCGAATGTTCTGAGATGTAAGCTAAATGTACTGAAGTGAAATCAACACCTCCCCAACCTTCTTTAATACTTTGAAGAAATGTGTTGATGCTTGTTTTCTTGGAATCGAAAATGGTGTCCTCGTTTACCAAGGCGCGTAAACTGTTAAGCGCATTTTTGTTGTATTTGCCATCAGCAAGTAAATCGACAACTTGAAGCCTTGTTTCTTCTACTGCCTTTGGCCTAAGTCCTGGTCCATAAGCGTTTCTTACTTTATTATAGAGTTCTCTTAATATCTTTGGGGCATCTTCAATTTCATGTGATTCCCAGTCCTTGGGGTCAATCGTATTCTTTGTTCTCCAATCAATACCGGTATCCTGTCTGTCTCTTGCATATACATCATACGACATTGCACTAGCTAGGGCACACAATGCGCTAACCTCGGTGGTTTCGACAGTTTCTTCCCAAAAGGAGATTTCCTCTTCCGGATACGCAGCGTGGGTCTCCTTCCAGAAATGAGCAGATATCGTATTTGGAGTGTGAGAATGTTTTTTCAGCATAAAATTTGCGTGCTGTGTATACACCGCGAGTAAGCTCTCTTCTGCTCTGTGCTTAACAACCAATACGCCTTCAATGTCCCCTGTGTGAGCAATATCGTGCTCGAAGAAGACGCAATAAAAACGGAACTGCAAATTGTCAACGCTGCCGGTAAACATGAAGGGTATGTATCTTTCGAACGGTTCATTCTCAGCTATGAAACCCCAGCACTCTGGAAGTTCATCTCCATCATCATCTTTGTTATCTGGAATTCCGTCGTTATCATGATCATCATCTCTACCCTCTTCAAAATCCTCAACTCCATCATTATTATTATCAGGTCCTTCTAGACCATCATTGTCCGAATCAATAAGACCATCATTATCATCATCGTTATCTTGACTATCCACAGTTCTGTCTGAATCCGAATCGTACCTGTCCTGAATTACGACTATTACATTTCCGTCCACTAAAGCATTATCTGTATTTACAGCATCATAGAATTTCGTAAATTCAATCATATTCTTAGAATTATTCATCCCGACTATTCCAATGCAACCCTCCATTTGAGTCCCCAAAGGATGAATGTTTATACCTGTTCTAGTGTCCCCATATGGATTATTGATAGTATAACGGCCTTCTGGCGTACGATTATCATCTCCTAATTGTATCCAATCACGATCACCCGGTATGTGATCTTTTGGATTTCGACTTCCAACATACTCTCCTGGTGGCGCCTCATGATATTCATCGTATCTATCACCTTCTACAATCGGATTATCTGGATTCCCATAATTATCTGGAAACGCATCTCGGGTACCTCTAAAGGAACCTAAATGTTCTCCACGATTTTTAGGGTCGTTACCACGATAAACATCGATTTGATATGTATCCAATGTTCGTCCATCTGAAGTGGTGGTCCCACTTAGATTTGAAGAAATAATTATTATAGTTCCATTATCTTGAGCTCTAACATTTGGCAAACTTAGGGGCAAAACCAGAAGCATTATTACCGCTAGCACAATTACAACATCAGTTTTCATCACAAAATATTTCCCCTTTCATATTATTGATATCGAAAAGATATAATAAGTTTATGCAACTGCTGGAACATACCAAAAGTCAATTTTTATATGAAATTTACCGTTGAATGCACACAGTTTCGGATTTGTAGTTACAATGTAATAAACAGTTTCGTAGATGCCGTCAATCGCAGTGTATCAGTATGCTAGGGCAACCCTTACAACGTTCACCGCCTTTTCTCCGCAGACCAGACATTTCCCATCAACTTTTTCTGTGGTGTCTTCGGGAAATCCCAGCAGGCGAGCCTCAACCGTTTCCTCCAAGCTGTGACCGCACTC
>JABXGS010000015.1 GCA_016550425.1 archaeon | reverse complement strand
TTGATGCCCCTCTCTGAGAATTTGTTGTAGCATCGTGTTATCTCCCATTCCGTTGACTGCAAGAGAGAGGACTTCCCATCCCACAGGATTAACTTTGGCTACTAGCCCTACGGAAGGATCACTTCCACTTGCATTATCATACCAAACCATCCACGGCTCGATAGGAAAATCTCGACGGCGCCCATCAACACTTTCGTTATACAGCCCGTATTTCGAACCATACCATGACTTTCGATTTTGTCGTGCATCAATCGTTCCTGGATTACCATTTCCACACGTGAAGGTCATAATATGGGGCCAATCCCCATAATTTTTCACCGCACATTGCTGTCCAGGTTCTTGAGGATTGGCTTCGATATCAAGAAGCACATTGACAAATAAATTATCACCATGCCAATAGAAGGTGTAAGTGATTGTATAATTGAAAAACCCATGGCTCCCCCATGATCTAGGGTACGAGTCTTGATAGGGATCAGAGGGATAGGGTGAAGAGCTAGTTTCGTATCCTCCGTCACTTGTCACTATTTTAATTCGCGTGAAAAGAGGACCATCATCGAGAATCCAAACCCCCGCACCATCTACCCAAGCTTCTGCAGGATTATCTGGAGCAACATTTGCACGTGTTACCGAGTCCATTCCGGGATTTTGCAAATAGGGATCTAGGGCAAATTCGCCCAAGAGCATATATTGGTCAGCCAATGTACCATTGCTCGTATCGAAGGCATCAGCATCACCATATCGGGCAGTTATTAAACCACAACAAGGTCCTCCCCAATCTGATCCATTTCTGAGGGTGTCAACAAGCAGAATTGCCGAATGCTCATACTGGCTTGCAGAGGAACGGATGAAGATGGTGTCAACTCCAGTATAATTTGTAGATGAAACGTCGGACCAAACCCAAGGCATGACGGTATCATCTGTGGCAGGACCATCAACGGGAATAGCCTCGATATTATCCGTGTAAGATGGAGGCGTTATTGGATCATCGTCGTAATAGATATAGAAGACTTCTTGATGATTCTGACTGATATTAACCAAGAAGCAAACGGTACATGAATCATAGTAATTACCTGTTAGTGACACATTCCAGATTTGAGAGGGTATTTCATGCCAGGTGTCAGGGTCCCAATAGGCGACTGCGATGATATTTTCTCGTGCAGTATTGGGGGAGAATGTAAGATAGACGTGGACAGGTTCCATAACGCGGGATGCGATGTCTGGTTCAACGATGGTGATTTGCCTTCGGAAATCATAAGAAGTGTTCCACCACTCTACGAGGGTTTCTCGTCCTGTTCCGAAGGGATTATCAGGAATAGGAGGTGCATCCCCTTCGGAAGGAAGAACGATTAGATCATTATAAGGAGGAGCTATAGAAACAAGAGGTGTTGTCTGGGAAACACCAACTATAGAAGAGTTTGTGTCAGGTAGAGCCATAGTTGGAACTGTAAATTGGAGTAAGAAGAAGACTAGAAAAAGCCCTAAGGCTAGATGTGTTTTTCGCATCCCAAATCACTCCTTAATGGAGATTTGACTTAAGTCGGTAACCACTAGCCAAAGAGAGTGCTTTAATGGTTTTGACTGTTGAGAATGAATTTTTCATTTACTGTGGAATCTGCGAACCAGTAATTCAGCTAATGGGGTAAGGGTTCATTGAGGAAAACCCTATTTATCCACCACTTTAGGGTCGCGTTTTTCGAAGAAGGCTTTGACGCCTTCTTTGGCATCTTCGGTTTCGAAGACTTCGCCAAAATAGCGTGCTTCGAGTCTGAGACCTTCTTCAATGGGCATATAGAGTGCACGTTTGAGAGCTTTTTTGGAGAGCTGGATGGCGACAAGGGGTCGGGCAGCAATTCGTTTTGCTAAGTACATTGCGGTTGGCATTAATTGGTCGGGCGGGACAACTTTGTAGACGAAGTTGCCCATTTCGGCGGCGGGAACGATGTCGCCGGTGAGTATAAGTTCTCGTGCTCGTTGGGGGGCCATCCAACGTTGGAGGCGTTGCGTGCCACCCCATCCAGGGATGATGCCGAGTTTGATTTCGGTTTGTCCGAAGCGAGCATTTTCAGAAGCGATGACGAAATCACAGGCTTGAGAAAGTTCCATGCCCCCACCCAGACAGAACCCATTGATAGCCATGATGAGGACTTTGCTATGTTGTTCTAAGAAGAGTGTGAACTTCTGGCCCATTCGGGATGCCTTTTCAGCGCCCTTAGCGTCTAGGCCTTGGAATTGTTTGATATCAGCACCACCGATAAAGAATCGGTCTCCGGCACCAGTGATGATAATGACCTTAGTGTCATCTTGATCTAATTCTGTGAGGATGTCACGGAGTTTGGTGAACATTTCCTGGTTCAAAGTGTTCGCCGGAGGATTGTTGATTGTAATAACCGCTATTTGATTCTCTTTTTTCAATTCGATTTTAGACATCTTACACGTTACTCCAGTACCTTTGATAATGGTTCTTACCGGTTAGAGGTTCCTTTTACTTGTTTGCTTTGCAAAAGGTCATGAATAACCCCGACCTTTATAGAAGTAAAGAGATGCATGAAAATACAAAGGGGTTTAAGGTATGCGATTTGGAATTACAGCCCTTGACTGGTCAACAGTGATCGGGCAATTCACAGCAGGCGGATCCTTTGATTTAAACAGATTTGACTTCGCCGAGATTGCTCGCTTAACTCATGAGCATGGATTCTCCTTAATGGAACTTACCCTTGATATTGGATATGTGCTTCCTGAAGCGCTTTCCGAAAGGCAGATTTCGACTTTACTTGCAGTGAAAGAAGAACTAGATTTGACCTATACCGCCCATTTGCCCTTGTGGTCGATTGAGCCAGCTAGCCCCAATCCCTTTATTCGAGAAGCATCAGTTGCCTGCCTCGTAGAGGCTGTGCAGCGTGCTGAACCTCTTGATCCAGAGGTGTACGTAGTCCATAATGCAGGCTGGATTGGCGCTGAATTCAGCGAATTTGACATTGGGGGAGATGATCAGCCCATGATTTCGTTGATTATGGGAAATCTGGCAGAACAAAGTATACGTGAACTCATTCAACGGACGAAGGTTCCCTCGCGGAAATTTGCCTTGGAATCTATTGAATTTCCCTTTGAAATCACGTGGAATATTGCTGAACGACTGGATACGTCAGTGTGTTTGGACACCGGGCATGTACTCTCTGGGCAGTCAGGTTCATCTGATGTTCTCGATTTTATCGACCGTTATTATAGTAGGTTACTTGAAATTCATCTTCACGATGGATCGCTCAAACGTGTGGAGGGGAAGCGGTTTCCCTACTATGATCATAAAACATTGGGTAAAGGAGATTTACCTATTGTTAAATTCTTGACCACTCTTGAGAATCGAGGTTTTGATGGGCCCATCATTTTCGAGTTGAACCGAGCAGATGCCTTAGAATCCCTGAAAGTAATCCGAAAACTTTTACCCGAATTAGTGATTGACTGATGTAACCATTGGGAGAAGAGTCACGGTGAAACGCTTCGTTGATTTGCATACACATACGATAGCGTCGGATGGAACCCAGTCACCGACCCAGGTGGTTAGCAAAGCGCATGCCCTGGGATTAGTCGGAGTAGCCATTACGGATCATGACACCATTCAGGGTGTTGAAGAAGGATTACGTGCAGGCACTAATCTTGGAATTGAGGTTGTACCCGGTGTTGAAATTAGCTGCAATTGGCAAGACAAGCACGTCCATCTTCTTGGTTTCTACCTCGACACCCAACAGGCTGATTTGTGTTCTCTCCTTGAATGGATGCGGGTTGGTCGTGAACAGCGCTTACCTAAGATGATTGCCAAACTCCGAGAACTGGGTATTGAAGTAGATCAACGTGAAGTTGAAGCCGAGGCAAAAGGGGAATCCTCCGGGCGTCCACATCTTGCCCGAGTCCTCCTTCGCCATAACCACGTGAATTCAATTGAAGAAGCTTTTGACAAATATCTCGGCTATGGTCGCCCTGCATATGTTGACCGCCCCCGACCTAGCGTCGAGCAGGGAATTGAGACAATTTTACACGCAAAAGGCGTTCCGGTCATCGCACATCCTTTAACCGTTGATGTGGAACCCAACGTGTTAATTACCGACCTTATCAACAGCCGCCTTCAAGGCCTTGAATACTACTATCCTTATGAGCAGGTAGCAGGCAAAGCTCCAGACTGGTATACCAGCATCGAGTCAAGACTAGCTGAACTCATGACGCTGGCAAAAAGGTATAACTTGACGCTCACAGGAGGCTCCGATTACCACGGACCGAGCCCAGAGAAAGCAGAGTTAGGTTCTGTTCCAGTCCCCGTTGAGACCCTTGAGATGCTTCGCCGTCGTTATAAGGACTTGTTTGGAATGCTCCCCTTTCCTAGCGGACCTGCCTAATTATTAGCAAGATTTAAAAACCTGTGTTAATGTCTCACAGTCAGACAAGAGATACGTGTTCCACGTCGTGTCTCGATCATATAATTTCCTATGATTGGATTTGAGACGAAACGACGATAATTCACCTGCGCGAAGACTTCGATTATGAACTGAAATCTTCAGATGAGGCAGAGTGAACGAAACACCTAGCTAACCCGACCAACCCGAATCAGCAGAGCACGATTCGGAGATACGGGTCAACTTGTCATATTTACCCAAATAGAGGGAATGAAAGAAAATGACGAAAGTAACTTTTCTCGGTGGCTGCCACCAAGTTGGAGCCTCAGCTGTTCTCGTGGAACAGGCAGGAGCTCGAATTGTCATGGATTATGGCACCGCCTTCAGAGGGACCCAACGTGTCCCCCTTCCAACATCTACACGAAACCTCACAAGCGTTCTTTCTCACGCCCACTTAGACCATAGTGGAAGCCTGCCGTTTATCAGCGGTAGTCAAACCCAGCGGGTTCCAATGTATTCAACTAAATTAACTAAGGAATTGGCTAGGCTGCTTCTGAAAGATATGCTCCGAATAAACGGAGAATCCTTAGGATTTGAAACCAAAGAGGTAAAGACGCTTCTTCGTAACACGCACACAGTCAATTATGGTGAACCAATACGGGTACACCCCAAGCTTCAATTTACCCTCCACGATGCGGGTCATATCCCGGGGAGTGCCTCAATTTTAGTTGAAACAGAAGCTAACGGAGGTGGAGCCGCCCGCATCCTATACACTGGAGATATAAACACGACCAATACGCGATTGGTTAAAGGAGCACCAGGGCTTCGTTCATTGGGCGAGCTTGACCTCATAATCATCGAAAGTACCTATGCCCGTGAAGAGCACCCATCTCGTCAAACAGTAGAGAAGACCTTTGTTGATATGAGTCGATCGACGTTGGAATCAGGTGGCACCGTATTAGTTCCGTCCTTTGCTGTAGGGCGAGCACAAGAAATTCTTACAGTGCTAAATCAGCACCGCCATCGAGGATTAGACTATCCAATTTTTATCGATGGCATGGCACGCCAAGTTACCCGAATTATGCAACAACATGCAAAAGCTTTCACCGGTGGTTCCAACCTTAATCAAGCAACCAAAGAAACTTCTTTTATTCAAAATAATTCCGAGCGGAAAAGTGCACTCAATGAGCCAGCAATTGTTATTGCACCTGCGGGGATGTTGAAGGGTGGAACAGCACAATTATATCTGCGAAGAATCGCTGCAGACAAGAAGAGCAGTGTGTTGCTTGTCGGAAAGCAGTTACCAGGTACTCCTGGTGCTGAACTACTTGAAAGCGGAATAATTAATCTCGGGGGATATCATGATCAACCTAAGACTTATCATGTGAAGGCAAAAGTAGCTTCATTTGATTTTTCCTGCCATGTGGGTCGTAAAGAGGTATTGAACTATCTGAAACAAACCCAAGGAAATCCCACTATTCTCACAATGCACGGGGAAGCCGCCTCATGTGAAAATCTTGCTCAGACATTGCGTGAACAGTTTGGATTTACAGCTAAAGCTGCAATTTGTGGACAGTCATTGACGTTTAATTAGTACTTGAGTGAAGAAAACACCCATAGCACCCACAATAAAAAGAAAGATTAGGGATTTTTCAATTCACAGCAAGTTAGCTTTCGCGGAGTTCACGGCGTAGGATTTTCCCGACTGCAGACTTGGGCAATTCCTCTCGGAACTCAATGACGCGAGGATACTTATAGGCAGCCATTTGTTGTTTTGCCCAATTTCGGATCTCGTCTTCGGTGATTTTTCCTTTATTTTCAGGTTTAAGCACAATGAACGCTTTGACCTCTTCTCCCACACGAGGAGCAGAGACGCCGATAACGGCGCATTCAGCGATGCTGGGATGGCGATAAAGCAGAGATTCTACTTCGGCAGGAAATACTGAGTAGCCGCTGCGTTTGATGAGGTCTTTCTTTCGGTCACCAATGTATAGGTAGCCATCTGAATCAAATCGCCCCACATCACCAGTATGTATCCATCCACCTCGAAGTGTGTCTGCAGTTGCTTCTGGCGCATTCCAATAGCCTTGGAAAATTTGGGGTCCTCTCGCTAAGATTTCCCCCCACTCGCCAATGGGTAGTTCTTTTGTGTCATCGGTTTGGTTGACGATTTTGATATCAGTATTAAAGGTAGGAATCCCGACGGACCCTGGACGAAGAATCCCTTGGGGAATGAGAGTGAGGATTGGGGAGGTTTCAGTCATCCCATAGCCTTCGACGATATAACTACCAGTCTCCTGTTCGAATTGCTTCAGAACCTCAACAGGTAGTGAAGCGGCCCCGGAAAAGCAATTTTCTAGGCTATTGATATTATATTTTTTGAGCCAAGGGCTGGCTAGTATTGAGACATAAAGCGTGGGGACCCCGACAAGCACCGTAGCTTGGTAATGTTGGATGCTCTTCAGGATTTCTTTCATGTCAGGACGAGGAATCAGTACCACAGAAGCAGCAATTAGTGCAGAGAGAACGATAATACATGAAAAACCAAAGGCATGAAAAGCAGGCAGTATTCCGATGAAAGATTCTGCCCCTTCTCGTACTTTGAACCACTGACTCCCGACCTTGGCGTTAAACATGAAGTTTTGATGACTAAGCATTGCCCCCTTTGGGGGTCCAGTAGTTCCCCCGGTATATAGCAAGGCAGCAGTGTCATCTGAAGCAACAGGAATTGAAGGGGTTATGGTGGATTGGTGTTTTATCAAATCTTGGAAGAGGTGCACATCTGGACTTGTAGGAAGTGTGGGGTGAGGGATTTTCCTAGTTATCCGGGCGAGAAATTCTTTGAGTTTGCCTAGGTATTCCCCTGTTCGTGTATAGATTACAGATTCCAGGGATGTCCCTTGTCTCCCCGCTTCAACTACTTCATGGAAAAGATCAAGGGCAATAAGATGTCTAACCTCAGCCGAGTCAAGTTGATATCTCAACTCGTGTTGTTTGAAGAGTGGATTAATGGGGGTAACGATACCGCCTGCTTTGAGAATTCCGAAAAGTGACAAGGGCGCCTGAGGAACATTGGGGAGCATGAAAGCGATGCGGTCTCCTTTTTTCACGCCTAATTCTAATAATCCATTGGCAAGCTGATTGGAAAGCAAGTCTACCTCCTTGAAGGTGACCGTGTTACCTTGAAAGTGATAGGCAGGATTATCGGGGTATCGGTGTGCCGTCGCGGTTAAGGTGTCATGAATGGTCGTTGTTGGTATTTCGATATCGAAAGGAAAGTCCTTAGGCCAGCTTTTATGCCAAAACCGGTTCACAATTAAACACCCCATAGAACACATTAACATCTCATTGAATCGTTGGCATTCATTTTAAATGCTGGTGAAGAGAGCACTCCACGATTTTGTGGGCTTTCGTAAGGCTTTTCCTTTCGAAGCAGGCTAATAATTGCAAATAATTACCCATCGAATGAAGCAACTAGTGAGGAATTATTTATGGTCAATACCGTTCTTTTGAAAAAGGAGCCAAAAGAAAAGATTGCCTGGCTCGTTTTGAATCGCCCAGAAAAATTGAACACAATCAACGAGGATCTCACAAGAGAATTACAACAAACCCTTGCAGAAGTCGAACAGGATAAGGAAATACGGGTTCTTATCATCACCGGGGCGGGAGAAAAAGCCTTCTCGGGGGGTGCAGATTTATCCGTGTTTATGAGTGGTGTCACTCCTATTTATGCCCAATATATTGCGGGGAAAGGGCACGAGATTCTTGCCATGATTGATCGATTACCCCAACCCGTCATTGCAGCCATTAACGGGTATGCTTATGGTGGGGGTTGCGAAATTGCATTAGCGTGTGATTTCCGCTTGGCTACCAAACGAGCAAAGATTGGTCTTACAGAAGTCAATCTGGGACTTATTCCTGCTTGGGGAGGAACGCAACGTATGCCACGGGTTATTGGATTGGCAAAAGCACGGGAAGCGATTATGTTTGGTAAACAATATACTGCTGATGAAGCGCTGGAACTTGGCTTAGTGGATAGAGTCTTCCCAAATGCCTCGTTTGAAAAGGAAGTGCGTGCTTTTGCGCAAACGTTAGCCTCCCAGGCGCCTATCGCACTCAAATTGGTCAAACAGTGTCTAAACTATGGAACACAAGTTCCTTTAGAAATTGGTCTCGCATATGAGGCACAGGCTTTTGCTAAAACCTTCACAACAAAAGATATTTTTGAAGGAATCACGGCATTTTTGCAGAAACGAAAACCCAACTACAAAGGCGAATAAAATAGGTGAATAGACATGAAAACACTCCGCGAAACAGTTATTGTTGATGCTATTCGGACACCCATAGGGCGGAAAGACCGAGCCTTTGCTCACACGCGCCCTGATGAATTAGCTTCCCATGTCCTGCGTGAGATCACAAAACGAACTAAAGTGGATCCTAAACACGTTGACGATGTTATGATGGGATGTAATACCCAGACTGCTTGGCAAGGTGGAAATATTGGGCGTCTAGCTCTCTTAGGAGCAGATTTTCCTTACACGGTTCCTGGTTGTTCAATAAATCGTGCCTGTGGTTCCTCCCAGCAAGCCGTCAATTTTGCTGCACAATCAATTGCCACAGATAATGCTGACATCGTTATTGCTGCAGGCGTTGAGCATATGTCCTGGCTCCCTATTGGTGCTGACTTTGGTGAAGGTTATGCGGTGTTCAACCCCGAATTGGTCAAGAAATATCAGTTTATCCCGATGCCCATGAGTGCGGAAAGGATGGCAGAAAAATATGAGATCCCACGAGAAGATCTTGACAAATTTGCTCTATGGAGTCATCAGAAAGCTGTTGCTGCATGGGAGACTGGGAAATTTAAAAATGAGGTAGTTCCAACGCCAGCGCGTCAAGAGGATGGGAGTTGGGTAACGGTTGAGAAGGATGAAAGTCCTCGTCCAACTACATCAATGGAGAAATTAGCGAAGCTTCCACCACTATTCGGAGGAGTAGTTACCGCTGGGAACAGCTGTCCGATTAATGATGGCGCAGCAGCTGTGATGTTAATGTCCCGTGACAAAGCGGAAAAACATGGGCTGAAAGCTCGGGCAGTGGTGAAAGCACAGGCCGTAGTGGGAACAGAACCTGTCCTCTGCTTGGAGGGACCAATATATTCGACTCCACCGTGCTTAGAACGAGCGAATCTCACCATCGAAGAGTTAGACACCATTGAAGTGAATGAGGCTTTTGCTAGCGTGGTAATTGCTGCAGGGAAGATGCTGGGGTTTGACCCACTTGCCGATCCCCGACTCAATGTTCACGGCGGATCTATTGCGTTAGGGCATCCCTTAGGAGCTTCCGGTGCCCGAGTGATTACCACGTTACTCAATGTCATGGAACACCAGAATAGCCAGTATGGGCTAGCAACTTTCTGTTGTGGTTTGGGTCTTGGAACTGCAACAATAATTGAAAGGGAAAAATAGGTTAGTGCTTTCTACACTCGATTCGTACTAGCAGTGTGGATACAAAGGCGAAACGGTTGAAAATTACACCCATCAGAGATGAAGCCGGTAGTGCTTATCAACTTCACGGAGCGGATTGAAGTGGACAGCCTGAATGAGAAAGACCAATGATATTTGTACACCTTTGGATTAGGAGGTTTGTGCTAGCAGCCCAAGGATAAATTGTCGGACTGCTGATTTTCCATGGTATACGCCATAGTGCCCTTCACAGAGGATATCAGCTTCCAAAGCAAGAACTAACTTCATGGAAGTTCGCCATTGAGAAATATCACTTCCCCAAGAGGAATTGAAGGGACCATGGAGGTCCTGCCCGAAGAGCACTCGGCGGTTCCCATCAGTGAAATATAACACGATGCTTCCTGGTGTGTGTCCGGGTGTGTGAAGATAATGGAGTTGTTTTTTTCCAATTGGAACTACCCCTGCATCCTTGTCAAGAATCACATCGATGGGTGTTGGTTGAACATCAACTCGATAGGCGTTGGCAGCCGTGGCAATTGGGTCTCCTTGACTGATGGTGGAAATTGCTTTTTCGTGTGCTGCTATCTTGAATTTTAAGCGTGAATGGAGGGGGATAGCGCCTCCAATATGGTCGACATGTTCATGGGTGAGAATGAGGAGTTCGAGTTTCGCTGGGTCTATACCCAGTTTGTTCATATTAGCAAGGAGGCGGTCGGTGCTTCGACCTATACCTGCATCAATCAATACAAGGTGATTTTCTAAATCGGCAAGATATATGTAACAATCATCGGGGTCTGTGATATTGGGACCACCGATACAGTAGGTGTGGCGTGTGATTCGCTGTGGGGCATTTTCCACGAGTATTTCCCTCAATTCAATGATAGGAAGGATTATGGTGTTTCAGGGATGCGAAAAGCAAAAAGCCTTTCTAGCTTCAAGGTTGCTTGACAATTCCTGAACGAATGTGAATGCTATGCCATTTATCATGCAACCCCAATCCTTAACGGATTCAATCGATATGATAGATATTCAGGGATGGGATTTTAAGCACACCACCACCAGCCTCATTATTCGAGGGCGGGAGACAGCGATTATTGAAACCGGACATCATAGGTGTGGTGAACAAATTCTCGAAGCTTTGAAGACACGGTCAATTGCGTTTGATAACGTACGCTTTATTTGCGTGACCCACCGGCATGGTGATCATTGTGGTGGTTCTACACCACTAGCATCGAAGTTGCCAAATCCGACGGTAGTTGGACACAAGTATACAATAGCAACACTTCGAGAACCCAGTCGGTTAAATCAAGGCGCCCGCCAATTGTTTGGAGCATATGCACAAGACATACATGCCCTTCCTGATACAGTTCCCATTTGGGAGGTCGTTGATGGAGACCGAATAGAGCTAGGCAATAACATTGATTTAGAAATCATTGGTACACCAGGTCATACCTCTGACCATCTGGCGTATTTCGAAACCAGTTCTCGGACTATATATACGGGTGATGCTATGGGATTGTTGGGTCCGGAGAATTTTACAGTGATTCCAACCTCGTTTCCACCCAGTTTTAAGTTCGACACATATAAGGCTTCCATTGAAAAACTGCGAGAGTATGATCCTGCGTTTCTCGTATTCTCCCATTTCGGCGCTGTCACGGGGTCTGATATTCCTGTGATTTTTAATCGAGCACTCACCACCTTAGATTCATGGAAAGAGACCGTTGAACAGGCATGGCAAGATGAACCCTCACAAGCGTCGATTATTGCAGCCATTCGTGAACGATTTCTCCAACAACTAGAAGTCTTCCCTCCTAATGCGCGCCCCCTATTCATCCAGATTATGGCGCAGGGGTTTTCTCGAAGTCTTTTTCCAGAGAGCCAGTAAGTGATTTTTTTCTAAAATTGGTAAAACCGAAGACCTCAAAACCAGAACTGGAGAAAGATGTAATCTATGACTGCACCACCGGATGCTATTGCTCGTGCCATTGCTAGTTTCAACCGGCTCCGCAGCCCAGAAGCTTTTGCTGAGTTCATCGGCTTTGATAATAACGAGGTCTTTGTCCGATTCACCGGCTCCTTTTGTCGCACATGTGGTGTGCTAGATTATTTTGAGGACCTAATTTTCGAACTGGATAACCGATCACCGATTAGTCTTGCAGTCGTTGATTTTGAAGCAGAAGATGACGTGACTTTTCAGGTGCGATATCGCCTCACTTATCAGAAACCAAGCTGTGCCCGCTAATAGGTGCAATTATCAATTACCATTATATTTTCCGAATGCAGAGTTAAGCCAATTTGAATTTAGATGACTTTACAGGGTTGAACACATTTTCAAAAAATGGAAATGAAACCCATAAGCTACTTGAGGGTTTTCACCCATTTATAAACTGGCTCACATAGTTGTTTGATGCGCTCTTTCTCAGCATTCATAGGAGAAGGCTTCCAGTCTGGTGCAGGTTCAAACCAAAAATCGGTGATGCTACCAACACGTTCTACTTTGGGTTTGAACTTCACTATGACAGGCATGCCGAATTCCGCATCCCATGGCTTGAGACCTTTGAGATCATTAGCGATGGCAGTTTTACAATTATCAACAACTACATACGCTAAAATGAATGGGAGTTTTTTGAGCACAGATTTTGCAGCCCAACCTGCTTGCGTGTAGGTGTGTACACGCCCTTCAGGCTTTAACTCAATCCACTCGGTGGGTTCTAAATTACAATCGAGATTCCAACAATGGACTCGAGCGGGAAAGAACTTGTCTCCACATTTTGGACAACGTGTGCCCATGAGTTTTCCTTCAACGAGCCCTTTAGCATATGGAGAAAGATCTCCATAGCGAATTGCGTATAGCTGATCGTAATGCAGGTGTTGAACAAAGAGTTCCTTATCTTTGGTATATGCATAATCGACAAATTGAAAGCCGACTTCCTTTGTATCTGGAGGACGGACTATTTTTCGATTAACCAGTGTGGAGTCTTTATCACCACGAAAATCATCCATTTGCTATCGACCTCCTGAGGGTACTTCAAAAATAAAGTTCGAGATACTTGTCCCTGTCCCAGCATGACTATTGACTAGTCCCCTTTGAGCACTTGGAACCTGGGTTTTTTTACTCAAATGCTTCGTTTTCGCCATACCTGCAAGCTGGTAATAACATTCAACAGCAGACATTATGCCGGTAGCACCAACAGGATGCCCAAAGCCCATCAAACCACCACCAGGGTTACTAGGAATAGAGCCACCCATGAAAGTTTCTTTATTCCTGACAAATTCACCTACATTCTCTTTTGTGCACCAGTTCAAAGCTTTGTAAATTTGAACTTCAGATGTTGAGAAGGCGTCGTGTAATTCAGCCACGTCAATTTCCTTCAATGGGTTCTTGACTCCTGCCATTTTATATGCCATCTCACCTGATGCCCGACACGCACCAAATTCAGACATATCCGGGTAACCAGGACCGTACCGTTCTGTCCATCCTGGGAAGGCTAGTCGATCACCTGCACGGATTGTACAGCTACTTAAACCCGCACCAGTAACCTCAATGTACTGTCCTGGAGCTACTTTTTTAGCATAATCTTCTGTACAGAAGACAGCGAATGCACCACCTTTGGTCATCATACAGCAGTCATACTTCTTGATGGGATATGAAATGAGTCGAGAATTCATGATATCATCCACAGTAACGTACATGTGTTCGTTGCGATACCATTGAGACTTTGGATTGTCCATTGCATTATTACGATTTTTCATAGCAACCAAGGCAAAGTCTTCTTCGGTCATGTTGTGTTGCTTCATGAAGAGGTAAGCCATGGCGGCATAATAAATTGGGTAAATACCCCCGGCTAAAAGTTCATATCTTGTATCTGAAGCCATAGCAATGAACTCAGCTCCCTGACTCTGTGTAACTGAATCCATTGATTCCCATCCCGCAATTCCAACTACGTCGTGAACCCCTGATCGAACCGCAAGGAAAGCAGCATAGAGGGCAGAACCCCCAGTGTTTCCACCGTTTTCTACCCTATAGTGAGGAAGCCCAACAAGACCCAAATGATCATGAACAATCCACTCAGGGCAAAGCTGTTTTTCGAAGTGAACGCTGAAATGACTGTAAATCATCAGATCAAGATCACGTAGGCTAAAATGGGGGAGATCTCTTTGGAGTTCTCGAACGCATTCAGCGATTCCATTTTCAGTCGTAGAATGAAGAGGATAATCGAAAGGTGTGGTTGCACCACCGATCATACAAACTTTACGTGTCACTCTTAATTCACCTAATCTCAGCAGGTTATTCCCTCGTTTTGAGTAAGATGCCCTATAAAGGCTTATGCTAAGCACATAATCTGGTTTATCCTAATCGATTTTTGAGTGATTTGATTGATATTATATATCCAATCTAGTTAGAGAATCACCAAAGAAAAGTGCATTATGATGACTGACCCACGAATTAAAGAACATGCTCGGATTCTCATCGAGTATTCAACGAATGTTCGATCGGGCGAGATGGTCTACATAATCTCTGATTTGGATGCACACCCACTCGCAGTTGAAGTTGTGAAACAGATTGCAAAGCGAGGAGCAGCTACTCTCACGATTATGGACTCATCGGAACTCAGCCGGGGGTATATGGATGCAGCAACAGATGAAGCCTTAGATTTGTTCCCCAAACACCAAATGGAAGCTATCAAGGCCTCAGATGTACTTATCCGGCTACGATCCCCTTCGAACACACGCGCCTTTGCTGGATTGGATCCGAAACGGCTCATGCGCCGACAAAAAACCACAAAGCCCATTTCCGAAGAA
Source organism: archaeon (assembly GCA_016550425.1). The sequence continues at coordinate 41,765 of JABXGS010000015.1, read as the reverse complement.
GTCTTGACAAAACGGTGGTGTTTGACCATCCATCCAAATCAAGCGCTGGCTCAGGAAGCAAAAATGAGTTTAACGGATTACCAGAATTTCGTCTATGGGGCGACCCTCCTGGATTGGGAGAAAGAAGCAAAACTCATGCGGAAGCTCCGAGATAAGCTCCAGGAAAGCCAAACAATCCAATTCCTTGGAAAAGAAACCGATTTGAAGGCTTCCACGAAGAACCGGGTTTGGGTGGCATCAGAAGGCACCCATAACATGCCCAGTGGAGAAGTATTTACTAGCCCCTTGGAAAAATCCGTTGAAGGACATATCTATTTCGACATCCCCTTTCTTTATGCGGGTACGGAAATCCAAGGGGTCCGCTTGGAATTTAAAAAGGGACAAGTTGTCAAATACTCCGCAGAAAAGGGACAAGAGGCTTTAGACGCCTTGTTAAACGTTGATGAGGGAGCCCGATACTTAGGAGAAATGGCAATCGGAACAAACCGCGGAATCCAGCAATATACCCTGAATATGCTGTTCGACGAAAAAATAGGGGACACCATTCACTGTGCCTTAGGCAACGCATATCCCGAATGCAAAGGGACGAATCAAAGTGCGGTACACGTGGATATCATCAAAAGCATGAAAGAAGATGGAAAAATCCTCGCAGGCGATTTTACCATCTATGAAAAAGGCAAATATTTCTGGGAAAAATAGATTGCGATGAGAATGTGTTCTCATTTTTTCATCAATAAAGTTGGAGATGAATACGCCTTTTATGGAAAGAGAACGCTACTGAACGCGATTTTATGACATTTCATGACTTGGTAGACCATGGTGTTGAGTATGGCAGCGCTCAGGGCGCAAAATACATTGAACTCCGCTACGTAAAATTTGTAGAAGAAGGGTATAGTACGCGAAATGGTGATATTCTGGCAGCGGGTACGACAGAGACCGCGGGAATAGGAATCCGTGCGCTAGCGAACGGTGGCATCGGGTTTGTCGCTATCCCCAAACTGGACAAGCGTGAAATTGAACGGGCAGTAGATACCGCCATTCGACTCGCGAAATCATCCAAGCGAAAAACGCCCTTGGTTCTCTCGGAAGAACCCAGCATCCAAACTAGATGGAAAGTTCCAGTTAAAACACCATTCGCGGATATCGCTTCTGAAGATAAGCTGAATCGTGTACTCGAAGCAGACAAAAAACTCAAAGAAACTTTGGATGAAAAGAGCCTTCCCTATCGAGTTATCGTTGCAGCTTTAGAGACGCAGAAGAAATATTTCGCCAATAATGAAGGAACCCAAATAGAATCAGATCACAGTCTCGTTCGATATGGTTCAATTCTTACAGTTCAAGGAACCAAAGGCACCGAACAGCGTTATTTGTCTCACGGTGAATCAGCTGGCTGGGAATTCCTTGAATCACCTGACTTCATCCAGACTCTCATTCAAGAAGCAAAAGATCTGAAGGAAATTGTGGACAAAGCTGAAAAAATTACTTTTGATAAACCAATCGATGTCGTCGTTGGCCCCGAAGTCGCCGGGATTATCGCTCATGAAAATTGTGGACATCCTTCCGAAGCTGACCGAATTCAAGGTCGCGAGGGAATGAACGCCGGTGAATCCTTCTGGATGGACATCGAGGTGGGCACAACCCAAATTGGAAACCCAGCAGTGACTGTCATCGATGACCCCACGCTCCCGAAAAGTGGCGGATTCTACCTCTACGATGACGAAGGCGTCAAAGCACGCCCACGTTACCTTATCAAACAAGGCATCGTCAATGAAATGCTTCACGACCGACTATCAGCCGGTCACGCGGGCACCCAATCAAACGGGGCATCCCGAGCTGAACACTATAACCGCGAACCAATCCCCCGGATGTCCAACACCTACATCGCCCCAGGCGACTACACCTTCGATGAAATCGTCGAAGATGTCAAAACAGGCATATACATGTACAGCTTCACCGAGTGGAATATCGATGATCGGCGGTATCAGTCGAAATATGTGGGATCATATGCCCGAGTGATAAAGGATGGTAAGCTCACCGACAAGCTTGTTCGGAGACCAGCATTAGAGATTACCTCTCGTGCATTATTTGAGGCAATTGATGCGTGTTCGAAAGGGTTCGAAGCTTGGCAGTCGATTTGTGGGAAATCGGATCCAGCTCAGGGGGTTCCGGTTTGGACAGCAGGTCCGGATGCGGTAAGATTGCGTGGAATTCGCTTAGGGGGTGTGTAAAGATGACTAAGCAGGAGAATTTACAAGAGATTGTTAATCAGGCGTTAAAGTTTGCTTCAGCTGAAGGCGAAGCCGTCGTTCAAGGCCGAGAAGTATTGGAGCATCAGATTCGAGTTAGTAATTCTGAGATTGATATTTTCAAACAGTGGAAGTATACCGTGCTAGAAGCGTTTGTTGCGATTGATGGGCGAATAGGAACCACAGAGATCTATAATCCGAAAAAGAAAACACTTGATGCTGAATTGAAGCGTTTGACTAAGTTTGTTCGAGGTCTGCAGCCAACGCCGATGTTTTCAGGGTTACAGGAGGAAATTCAACCGCCAACGAAGGTAGATCAACTATATGATAAAGGAATTCGTGATTTCCCTTCGAAAGCTCCTGATATAATGACCGCGGCAGTACATCGCGCACAAAAGGCTGGTGCAAAGCGAATAGCTGGGTCGTTTTTCTTCGATGAAAAACGCTATTTATTAGAGACGTCACAAGGCTTTAGCGGAAATTATCTTACATCGTCTTATCGAATTACGTTGCGAAGTTTTGTCGATGCCGAAAGTTCCGGGCAAGGAGTTGTAGTAGGGCGGACTTTGGATAAGATTGAAAAACAGATTTCACAAGCAGGTCAGGAATCAGGCGAGATTGCGAAACTTGCCCAGGGAGGTAAGCAGGGAAAGGCTGGTACTTACGACTTAATCTTGCATCCGACGGTGGCAGCATCAGTGTTAGGCAGCCTTGCAGAGTCAGCTAATCCAATATTGATGATGCTCGGAATGAGCCCATTGAAAGACAAAATCGGAGAGAAATTAGCTCCCGATTCAGTGAGCATATGGGATGACGGACGATTGCCTAATGGATTGGCGAGTGCACCTTTCGATTTTGAAGGTACTCCCACGCAAAAATCGCCAATTTTTGTGGAGGGTACGCTTCAAGGGGTTGTTCATAATGCATCAACAGCCCAGATGTTACAGACAAAGAGCACCGGTAATTGCCAACTTGTTAGCTTTGGAATGGGCTCAAAACTGCTTGTTCCAGCGCCAACCAATGTTGTCTTTTCTGAAGGTGATGCTTCCTTTGAAGAGCTATTAGAACCTCAGAGACCGACGATTTATGTGACGTCAAATTGGTACTTACGATATACAAATCAACTCGAAGGCACGTTCTCAACGATTCCACGAGACGGAATGTTCCTAATCGAAAAGGGTGAAATTAGCCAACCGGTTCAAAAGCTCCGTATCTCAGATAATCTGCTACGAATATATGCCAATATTGAAGCGTTAGGCAAATCATCCCGACAGGTTCAATGGTGGGAAGTTGAAACACCAACAATCATTCCTTTCGTACGTGTCAAAGATGTGCCCATGACCGCCGCAACCCAATGATAATCTAAAAACACCTTTTCAGGAGCCATTTATAAGGATAGGATGGAAGGAGCATAGAAAGTGGCGAAAAACATAATAAGCTTGAAATCGCCGAGAACTAACTCACCATTTTATGATTAACAGCTGAGATAGTGTTCATAGCTTCCATGAGATGATACGATGGGAAAAAACGGTGGCAAGAAAGTTGTTCTAACTGCATCAGTGGCTGAAATGGCTGGATGGGATGCCGATCCATTCATGGCATTTGCAGGTGGATTTCCTGGCCGACTATTCCCTAAGTTCCTACTAAGACGTATGTATAAACCAGACAAACCAAATACTGATCACTCAGCACCTTTTGCCCCCTATGGTCTACGGAAAATCGAAGCGGTTCTATTGGAGAATGGCTTCGATGACGAGGATGTTATTACTGTTCATCCAAATCAACTGAACCATGTGATGGGTCCAAAAACCAAAGTAGTTGGCTTATCAAGTATGGATCCATTAGGGATGGCCTATGTTAGCGTGACGTATACTTCGTTGACCGGCCTTGGGTATGTGCCCGCTACTGGATTAGAATTTTGGCGGCTATCTCAGAATTCCTCGCTTAACCGTTATAAGGTTCCTCGCATTCTGGGAGGTGCTGGATCCTGGCAACTGAAGAATCCGAAACTCCGTGAAAAATTCGGACTCGACTGCATTGTAATGGGAGAAGCAGAGAGTACTGCTGCCCAATTATTCGAAAAAGCCATTCGCGGTGATAAATTACCTCCCATAGTAAGAGCGAAGCGACCAGCCGATGAGGATATCGTTCCTATCAAAAAGGGAGCAGTTTATGGCGCAGTTGAAATATCGAGAGGGTGTGGTCGAGGATGCCAGTTCTGTTCACCCACAATGAAGTATCGACGCAATTTCTCAATCGACAAAATTCTCCAAGAAGTCCGCGCCAATATCAGCTGTGGCGCTGACATGATTCTATTAAACACCGATGATGTCTTCTTATACGGCTCCAAAGAACGATTCCTACCTAATCGTGACGCTGTCCTCGGAGTTTATAAAGCGGTCGTTAACGAGCCAGGCGTTGATTACATTCAAACCGCGCATGCCTCTTTAGCTCCAGCCATAATAGAACCTGAAATGGTTCATCAAATTACAGAGATAATCGGTGATAAATGTCGTTACCAGTACAAGGGCAACCCTGTGGTCACAGTAGAAGTGGGTGTGGAAACGGGTAGCCCACGATTAATGCAAGAACACATGCGTGGGAAAGCCTTACCATATAATGTGAGTGAGTGGCCCGAAATCGTGTGTGAAGCGTACGGTATTCTCAATGATGCCAATTGGGTGCCTTTGTGCACTTTGGTTACGGGTTTGCCGAAAGAAAAAGAAGAGGATGTCTTGCTGACCCTCGATTTAATTCATCGAATGCGACGGTATAAGACGTTCTTTGTACCCCTATTCTTCGTCTCCCTTGAAGATTGTGCATTGCGACAAGAAAAGACCTTGAACCTTAGCCGTTTAACCGAGTTACAATGGGAAATATTCATTGAATGCTGGGATCACAACCTCCATCACTGGCGCGATGCGTGGCTTGGTGACATCAAGAATACATGGATAAACCGCCAAATGGTAAAGCTCATCGGTGGATTTCTTTACCTAACTTATTATCGGCATAAACATGGGGGACGATCAAAACGTATGCTTACGCGAATTTCAGGAATTTTAGGCAAAGACTACCGTTTCTTGCTGCCCTTTGAGCATCCGAAAGGCGGAGAATTACCTACAAGCATCAAAGAGCGGCGTACAAGGCAATTAAGCCTATTACCTGTTGTTCCAGGAAGCGAGGATGTTCCTCGAGAAATGCAGTATGCCAATCATCAAACCCAATATCAGTTACGTCGATAATAAATTCATTTGAGTTTTCGAACTGCCTCCACAATAGCGGATAAGGTTTCTCCAGCCTCAGCCGTAAAAACAAGATTGGCAACCGAATCAAAGGGAGTAGGTTCCTGATTAATAATAATGAGCTGCGCCCCACTTTGCTGGGCGATTGTGGGAAGAGAAGCAACAGGATAGACAACTAAGTACGAACCTACTGCTAACATTAACTGGCACTTTCGCACGGATTCAATGGCAGTGGCTAATTCTTTTTGCGGTAAAGCTTCGCCAAAAAACACTGCATCTAACTTCACTAACCCACCACAACTAGGACACATTACCGGGATTTGCCGTTTTTTCATGGCTTTTTCTAAGAACTTACGGTCCACTTGATAACAACAGAGAGTACATGTGCCACTAAATAGGCTTCCGTGGACTTCAAGCACATTTTGGCTTCCTGCCTGTTGATGTAACCCATCTACATTCTGTGTAATAACCCAGTCCAAGAAACCCATTTTCTCGAGCTCTGCTAATTTCAAATGAGCGGGGTTTGGCTTAGCATTCATAAATGTAGGTGCCAACTCTAATGCCATTTCCCACCAAGCCTTGGGATCATTCATGAATCCGTCTATACTAGCAAATTTTGCAGGATTAACTTTCGTCCAAAGACCAGTTGGACCACGAAAATCTGGAATCCCGCTTCTCGTTGACACCCCTGCACCAGTAAGGGCAACAGCGGACCTTGAACGAATAATTATCTCAGCGGCCTGTTGGATTTGGTTGCTTATCAACGAACAGACACCTGTTAAACAAGCCAATCACATGAGTAGACATAAACCTGTGGGTGGTTCGGGGCCAATACAAGTTATATCTTTTAACAGAGCAGGGTAAGATGGTGTGTTCAGGTTGACCAATTCACAGCTTGTGATGGCGATTGATGTGGGTACGAGTGGGACTCGAACCGCCGTATTCGATGCAAAGACAGGAGCACTCATTACACAGACCCACCAGGAATATTCTTCGTTTTTCCCCCGTCCAGCATGGGTAGAACAGAATGCAGAGGATTGGTGGCAAACCACCTGCAGCACCACTCAAGCCACTGTAAGCCACCTTGGCAAAAAGGTTGATGCCCTCATAGCCGTAAGTATCACGAATCAACGCGAGACCATAGTTCCCGTAGATCAACACGGAACCCCACTTCATAAAGCGCTGGTATGGCAGGATCGACGAACAACCCCCCAATGCCAGAAAATTCGGAGTGAACTTGGAATTGATACGGTGTATAATGAGACCGGCTTAACCATCGACCCCTATTTTTCCGCACCAAAGATTCTCTGGTTCAAACATGAAACACCTCAACTCTTTCAAAAAACTCACAAATTCCTCCTGGTACACGATTTTATTCTACATCGATTAACAGGAGAATTTGCAACAGATTATAGTAACGCTTCACGAACAATGCTCTTTTCGGTTCAAAAATTAGACTGGTCTAATTTGATGTGTGACCAGCTTGAAATCCCGAAAGAGAAACTTCCAAAAGCGTATCCATCAGGTACAAACCTTTCTGAAATTACTAATAGTGCAGCAAAAACCACAGGACTTCCCAAAGGATTGCCTGTCATTGTAGGAGGTGGCGATCAACAATGTGGAGCAGTGGGTGTAGGCGTAGTCAAACCAGGCCGTGTGAAAGCCACCATTGGAACTGGAACCTTTATTCTAGCCTTTGAAAAACAGCCCCTTTTTGACCCACAACACCGTCTCTTATGTAGTTGCCATGCTGTTCCTGACCGCTGGGTGATCGAAGCAAGTATTTTCACCACCGGTATTATCTATCGCTGGTTCCGAGATCAGTTTGGGCAAGAAGAGAAACAGCTAGCCAAATTATTGGATTCAGATGCTTATGAGCTCATGAATAATCAAGCAAGCCAGTCTCCGCCAGGAGCAAGAGGGATTGTGATCTTACCGCATTTTGTGGGTGCAGGGGCTCCATATTGGAATCCAGAGGCACGCGGTGTAATTACTGGGCTCGCCTTAGGCCATTCACGTTCAGATATCATTAGGGCAATTATGGAAGGAACCGCGTTTGAAGTTCGCCGTAACCTTGAAACTATGCAGAGTTTAGGGATTAAGGTGAAAGAGCTACGATTGACAGGTGGAGCAACTCGCAGCACAATCTGGAATCAGATTCAATCAGATATCACTCAATTGCAAGTCCAACGAAGCCAAATAGAAGAAGCAACGGCCTTAGGAGCAGCTGTTCTTGCCGCCACCGGCGGCGGCATCTATCGGGATGTTAGTCAGGCAGCTGAGGCGATGATCGCAGTTGGAGAGCACTATCAACCTTCGAAGGCCCTCGCGAAACGCTACGATAAACTCTATCGGGTTCAAACGGCGACTTACCAAGCCTTAGATAAGGCAAAGGTTTTTTCACAACTGAGCGCACTGGACACCTGAGAGCTTATGCCAGAGCTTCAACTTCGTTATGGTCAAGGAAATATCCAGTTACAAATCCCTGATGAAAATATTGGTGAGGTTATTCAACCACGCAAGCAGGATGCATCGAAAGATATTGCGGGATCCCTTCGAACCTCCCTCGAGACACCAATCGGTATTTCTCTCGCAGAAACTGTAGCAAATCGTCGCGTGTGTGTTTTAGTAGAAGATGGAACACGAGCAGAACCTCACGAAATCATCCTCAAAGAACTAACCCCGCACTTCAAGAGTGCAAAGGCTGTTAACTTCATATTAGCAACAGGTTCGCATGAACCTCATAGCGCGCGCAATCAAGAAATTATTCAAGCGATTCATAGCAGCTGTAAAACTAATGATCTTGACAGCTATCGTGTCATAGTTCATGACGCCCTTCGATCACCATGTGAGCTTATGGGTACCACTAGTCGTGGAACAGAGGTTCGTGTTAATAAAGAAGCGCTTGAAACCGACGCGTTTGTTATCGCAGCAGATATGAAGAATCATTATTTTGCCGGATACTCTAATGTTCTCAAGAACTTCTTGCCAGGCATTTGTGATTTTAATACAATTGAAGCCAACCATAGCCTCGCTTTAGAACCCGAATCCACATTTGGCCGACATCCGTTTCACCCCAACCCGAACCGTCGAACAAATCCAGTAGCCGAGGATATGCTAGAAGGAATGAATATGATTCTGACTGACCGACCAGCGTTTCTTCTGGCAATGGTGACTAGCGGACCCTATATCATATGGTCGAAAAGTGGTGAATTACAACGAGTCACTAGTGAAGGATTCCAGACCATTGACAAAACGGCCTCTTTTACCGTCCCAGCGACAGATCATATCATTGTCACTCCAGGGGGAAGTCCCCAAGACGAGAGTCTATATAATGCACAACGGGGACTTGAACTCACTAAGAACGCGGTTCGTGATAATGGAGAAGTGCTTCTTTTAGCTGAATGCCCAAAGGGGATTGCTCCGACTCCAACGGCTCGCGAATTCTTCTATGATTATCTCATTATGCCCCTTCCAGAAATGATGGCGAAAATTCGAAAACAGTACCGCCTATACACTCACAAGAGCTGGAAATTTGGTGAGCTCATTCAGCGATTACGTCATATTTGGCTATACACCACGCTAAATCAAACACAAGTGGAAACGGCTCATATTTCTTATGTAACAAAGCCACAGAAGATTGTTGATATGTGGCTCGAAAATGATTCTGCATCGAAAATCCACGTCTTTCATGATGCCAATAAAATTGCTGTCTATGCAACTGATTAATACGAGCATTCGTCTTCTTGCACTTTCAAGATTTACTGGAATTTCTACCGACTTAAAGTATTTTAGAAGGAAACGTTAAGAACGGTTCTTGTGCTATATACTCGGTAAAAATCCTGGGAGCTCGTCGATGCCAGTCGTTTACACCTATTGTGAGATGTGTAAGGCATACATTGCGATAGACGTCCCGCCGGATATCATTGAGCGACAAACAGTCTTTCCATTCCCCTATTCATATGTTCATGGTGAGCCGTCCCATGTCATCACCATTTACCTAGATCAGGATCTTGTCGAACGGGGTCATGAAGTATCTGAGATTCATGCAGCAAATGAGGTAGAAATAACAAAAGCCCAACCCGGTGCTGTACCTCAACCAGCACCTCCAACAAGACCCCCCATGGTGGGAACAAAAAGCCGACGAATTGTCCCTCGGGTTATTGCCGATTTGGAGAAGCAGAAACTGTCGATTACAGAATTTCGTATGCTTAGTTTATGTGATGGAAAAGCAACCCTCCAAGAGATTGGAGAAAAAATGGGATTACAGTTTTTCATTGCCATGCGGATGCTTTTAGACCTGCAAAAGCGGGGTCTTGTAGATTTCGAAAAACGTGTTTAGTACCAAACCCCATGAACGAATGATTGATAACGCTAATTGTGAAGAACAAATATGTGGTGAATTAAATGGGTGTCAAAGGTTGGATCGGTTGGCATTTTAAGATGGAAAAAACCTCACTTAATGCATTCCAAGCTTTGGTTGCAGCAGTGATTGACGACATTTTGCTTACGACTAAAGGCGACGTTAACCTCGCAAATGAGAAGCTACTACGCTTAGGCAATGCCATGGCTGAGACTTTACTATTTGAATATAGCGATACTATTGGCCAGCATGCCACTACCTTTGATGGTTTCCTTGATACCTTTACCCTTGCAACGCGAGTAATGTTGGGCAGAGCCTTCGATGAGGCATATTATGATGAAGCCGAAAGGAAAATCGTCTACATCTTTAAAGACTGCCCAATCTGTCAAAATATTCGGATGTCTGAGGAATTTGATGGATTGAAGTATTGCAATATTCTAAGTGGTGTATTTCAACACGTACTCACACTCCGCGGGTTTAGTAGTGAATGCGAAGAGGTTCAGTGCAAAACCTGGGGCGCAGATTCTTGTATTTGGGAACTCCGAGAAAAATAGAAACCTTTCTCGTTCATCGACATTCTCTGAATAAGTTGATTCTGTAGCACAGGAAGAAAGTTTGATAAGTCAACCCATAGCAGAGACACGATGAAGTGAATATCGTGTCAAAAAAAACCTCCGCTATTAGTGGATTCTACCGTCTCTCCATCCAAGAACGGCTTGAAAAGCTTCGTACCTTTGCAGATCTTTCGGATGAGGAAGTGGCTCTGTTAAAGGCCTTTGGTGGCCTAGACGCAGCTACCGCTGATCGGATGATTGAGAACGTAGTGGGTTCCTACGCGTTTCCCTTGGGCATAGCGACAAATTTCCAGATAAATGGAAAAGACTACCTCATACCAATGGCATTGGAAGAACCATCCGTTGTTGCGGCAGCATCAAATGCTGCACGAATGGCGCGTAAAACTGGAGGATTTACAGCAAGAACCACGGATCCAGTGATGATAGGACAAATCCAAGTCGCCGACTTACCCGATGTGAAAGTTGCTAAACAAGCGATTCTTAAACAGAAAGAGAATTTGTTAATGGTGGCAAATAGACAAGATCCTATCTTAGTGAAATTTGGGGGAGGCGCACTGGATTTACAGTTACGAACTTTGGAATCGATGATGGGCCCTATGCTTATTATTCATCTATTGGTTGATACGCGCGACGCGATGGGGGCAAATGCAGTGAATACGATGTGTGAAGCATTAGCGCCCATAATCGAGGAGCTCACAAAGGGGAAGGTCTACCTTCGAATTTTGTCCAATCTAGCCGTCTATCGACTTGCGAAAGCCGAAGCAATATTCCCCGCCAAGAGTCTTGGCGGTTCGAAGGGGGTTGATGGGATCCTGAAGGCTTACGCTTTTGCCCAGGCTGACCCCTACAGATGTGCCACTCATAATAAGGGCATCATGAATGGAATCGATGCCGTCTTGTTATCCACTGGTCAAGATTTCCGAGCTATTGAAGCGGGAGCCCATACCTACGCCGCAACACGAGAGGGAGGTTATCAATCGCTTACCCAGTACAATAAAACGCCAGAAGGTGATTTACGGGGAACCATCGAGTTGCCAATGGCAGTTGGATTAGTGGGTGGAGCGACCAGAACCCACCCAATAGCCAAGCTTTGTGTAAAAATATTAGGTGTGAAAAAAGCAACTGAACTCGCACAGATTATTGCTAGTGTGGGATTAGCACAAAACCTTGCGGCTTTACGAGCGCTAAGTCAAGAAGGAATTCAAACTGGACACATGAAACTTCATGCCCGAAATGTGGCAGTAGCAGCCGGAGCCGCGGGTGAAGAAGTTGACCAAGTTGCAAAGCAGATGATTGCTGAAAAACGTGTTCGATTTGATCGAGCCCAAGAAATCCTTGCTGAGGTTCGAAAGAAAAAAGCGTGACACAACAATTTCTTATAGACCTCGTTCCCTGATATGTAGTGAAGGTTCACCATGTGTGGCTGCATAAGCGTGATATTTTCTTCCGGTGATACGAGAAATGAAACAATTCATTGGGATGATTGAAATCCTAGGTGAAGGAGGCGAAATGCAAGCGCTCCACTGGAATCCTAACCACCTCGTCGATGGAAGATCTATCCTTATTGTCGATGAACCAGAGGGTATCGTTTGGGTGTGGCTCGGACGAGGAACTTCAATGCTACAACGTACAACAGCTCTTCGTCAAGCGCGATTTATAATGAAGAATGGAACCCGTGTCGAAGACACGCACTTTGGCACAAAATGTACGACCTTCATTGAAGTTCCGGGGGAACTAAAAAGCCCAAAAGCCACTCTTCTTCAGAAGCTTCTTGATACCCATCAGAAGACTTCAGAGTATCTGGTTGTTGTTAAAGAAGAAGAGAAGATATCAACATTTGAAGAAGCCTTCAAAGATAAGGTTGAGGTTATTGAGCAGACAATTATGCCTGAACCTGTGCGGAAAGTAACTCCAATTCGTCGCCGGATACTAACCTATGAGGAACAACTAGCAACTAAGGTTCTTTTCGCTGTAGCTGACTGTTACGGACAGGCCACTATGAACCCAATTGGCCCCAATGAATTTCAGGTTTCAGTTATACGTTTACAAATGCGGTTTTTCTGTCAAGGAGATGCTATCCTTTTCTCAGAGATTCGAGCAGAAGCTCAAGAAGATATCGAGGCGTTTTCTCGATGCTTCGGTCAACAACCTCAACTGGCAGCGGAAGGACAGATATTCATTGCATCCACTCAGCTGGAAAGGGGGGTTACTCCTTCCACTGAGGACAAACCGGTTTCTGTGATGGAATCCATGCGTGAACAACTATCCAAGATTAGCCAGAATCCTCCCAAAGAAAATGATGAGACCAAAGAAGAAGAACAAGAAGAAAGGGAAGAAGCTGTGGATAATGAAGAAGAGAATGGCAACAATGGTGGATCCTCTGAGTTTGACCTTTTTGGCTAATTTCTCAGTACTATCTACTACACCTGAGAGGAGCCAGATATCTTGGAACTAGTGATTCATGGGGCTGGACAGACTGTAACTGGGAGTCTTTACCACATTAAGACAAAATCAACTTCGTTTCTTATTGATTGTGGACTCTTCCAAGGTAACCCAGCAAAACAATACCAACGGAACAGTTCCTTTGAATTCGATCCATCTGAAATTGATTTTGTAATTCTATCCCATGCACACCTCGATCATTGCGGTCGCTTACCAATTCTTGTTCGATTAGGTTTTCAAGGACCGATCTATGTGACTGCAGCGACCGCGGAGCTTTGCTCAATGCTTCTTCAAGATGTTGCAGAAAGCGAGGAAGAAGATGCTGCCAGAGCCAGAATTCATCAGAGCGAGTCGAAGAGCAACCATCATCCTTCAATTGAGCCATTATTTACAATTCGAGATGTAGAACGAACTATCAACAAATTGCGTATTCTGAAATATGGTGAAAAGAAGAGTCTTCCAGGAAATGTGACGCTCCGATTTCGAGATGCCGGACACATACTGGGATCATCCATTATTGAAGTGTGGGCAGAAGAGCGAGGAAAAATTATCCATCTTGTTGATTCGGGAGATATTGGACGGAAGAATGCACCAATAATTCGAGATCCGGATTTTCCTGATAGTGCGACCTACCTTCTATGCGAATCGACATATGCTAATCGTACTCATGAACCTTTTTCAAAAACCATTAGACGTTTTGAGCGAATTATTGTAAAAGCGTATCGTCATCGAAGCCACATTTTGGTTCCCGCTTTTGCTATTGGCCGGACCCAAGCGCTCATCTATGCACTCAACTTACTTGTAGAAAATGCTCGTGTCCCAGTTATTCCAGTTGCTATTGATTCCCCCTTAGCTATTAGGGCCACAGAGATTTTCACACACCATAGAGAATGTTTTGATGAAGAAACCTGGGATTTGATACAATCTGGTGACGCCCCTCTGGAGTTTAAAGGTCTCCAGTTTGTGGAACGCCAATATGAAAGCGACCAGCTTAGCCAGCAACAAGGACCAATCATGATTGTTGCAGGTTCGGGAATGATGAACGGAGGACGCATCCTTAGGCACCTTTATCGTCGCATCGAAAACAAAAACACCCACTTACTGGTAATCGGCTTTCAAGCCCCTAGAACTCTGGGTCAGCAGATAGTTCGCGGTGCTAGAACTGTAACAATATATGGACGCAAAAAAAGGGTAAAGACGCAAGTTGAACGTTTGTACGGGTTTTCAGCTCACGCGGATAAGAATGAATTAAAGGAATTTCTTGCTTCCCTTCGGCGAAATCCTCCACAAACCGTGTTTTGTATTCATGGGAGTCCTGGAGCCTGTAAGAGTCTAGCAAATACTGCCAAAGGTCTTCTTAGATGCCCTGCAATAGCCCCTAGAATTGGTCAACGGTTCATTCTCGGTTGAAAATCCTGTAGGGTCTCAAGCGTGAGTTGAGACTTTTTCTACACGTAGCCAAGGATTTTGCCGTGTGAACTCAAAAAGGGACTGGGTAAATCGTTCCAAGTCCTCGAGTTCAATGACAAAATGATATCGTCCTTCCCCCAGAGGTAATTTACTAATTATCCGTCCATGTTGGTTTAGTAGTAAATTAATCCAGCCAGTCTTAGTTGCATTCTCTTCACGACTTGATCCCCTATAGGAAAGCGAGATATTTGCTTTCATGGTTTAGCCTCACCTTTGTGTGTTTCTTTGGCAATTGAGCCGACTTAAACCTTTCCAAACCAGGAGAGAAGGACTCGATTTGGAGGTTTAATCTATGTGAACTTAAGCTTCTGGAAGGGAAGAGGCGCGAAAGTAGTATGCAACCAATTCATATGCAAAATCAAACCCCCAGAATCCTAAAGTGTGAATGAAGGTTAATAAATTCCAGAAAGGAAGGATTAACACCAAGATTTTCAAGATAGGGCGATACGTTAGAAGAGTGTGTAAGGCAGTGGTTGAAACCTTTGATGCTTTTTCGTGTAATAATTCATCAAAGAGTGAGGCAATAAAAACTGCGAGGAGAGTTAGGAGAATGAACGAAGTAAATGCGAATCCTAAGACCCGAAGTATACTTAGAGGTAATATGGTGATTGTTAAAACGACGAAATATCTGTTATCGACTTTGTGTGTCACAATTAATCCTAAGATTACTCCAATTGCTAGGACAGCAGTATAGACATCAAGGAAGACACAGATATTGACTAGAATAACTAGAATAACTGTTAGCAACCACAGATAGATGTGGCGACTTTGATAAGATTCTGGATGATCTGTTAGTTGGTCCAGTACTTTGATAGCTCCCCCGACGAGGGAATATGAAGCAATTAATAGCAAGGCAAAAAGAAGAGAGCTCATTATTTCATGCCTTTAATCAATGCTGCATTAGCCTGCGATGCGTTTGAGCTCATGGGCAACCAATTGTTTGAGCTCTTTCGGAGTTTTTGAATCCCATTTGAAGGTGAGTTTTCCTTTGCTCCGTTTCATTTTGTGAGTAAGCCCATCAATACCTTCGATGGTAATTTCTTCAGTATCATCCTTGCTTTTATACTCGATGTGCACCTGTTGATGAACACGAATAACAGCCATCAAAGCGGCTTCCAAATCTAATTTAGTGGTTTTTTTAGTGGTGGCTGGAACAGCAGGTTTCCCTGGAGTAATACTTACTTGAGAGGGAGCAGTTTCTGCAGGCGCTTGAGTACTTGTGGATACAGGAGCAGATGAAATACCTACTTGAAGTTGCCCTATGATTAGCGTTCCTTTAGGATTAGCAACCGTATTGATTTCCATTGGTGCTTCAAGGAGTGCAATAAGGTTATTGTAGTTATTGGAGGTTGTGGGGTCCTCGAGCTTATCTTGGTCTATGGGAACAAGAGTATATCCACGAGCTAGATGTTCATCCCCGATTCGATGCCCTTCCGAAGTGATTTGTTCAGCTTTTGCCTTCGCTGTCCGGCGTTTATCGTATTGAACACCGCTCCCCATCCAAAACCAAAGGGCTTTATTTTGTTCATCTACCACTGCGACACAGACATCACCCTGGAGCTTCCGAGCTCCAGGACGAATAGATCGAACAAAGCCTAGACCTCCAATTTCCAACATTATAATTCGTGTCATGTTTATAACATCCCGATTGACCCAAAAGGGTTCGAAGCGCTGCTTACTTTGAGGAATTTTGACCCCCGAATTACTAGCTCGGTACCTGCAGAGTGTATTTTGTGTCAAGGGTCGGTTTAGAATTTGTTACCGTATTTATTAAGTTGACCCTGTGCTTGAATTGCGTGTTGTATTGAATACAGTTCCTGCAAAAATTTTCCTTTGAGAGGGATGTGCTAAAGATCTGCGGCAGCTAATCGGTCACGGAGCATCCCAAGAATGTCTTTGCGCCTTCCACGAAAATCATACCGTTGGAGAAAATGAACCGAACCGTTAGCCACTTCAATTTGACAGATGATGCCTTCAGGGTCTTCTATTGAATAGCGTGTACCATCCTCGATTTTAGTGGCACTAACATAACACATGGGGAAGAAGTCGAGAATGGAAGAGATGAGAATTCCGACCCGAATCACCCCAAGATCCTGTAATTCACGAGTCGGCTTCGGAGCAACAACTTCCGTCGTTGATGCAGCAGGAGCGACTTTTATTACCTCTTCTTGAGCTGGAACACTTTTTTCTATGGGTGTAGGTGTTGATGCGGGTTTCGGTGTTGGCGCAGACACGCCTTCTGTTGGTTGTGGAGCAGGAGAGAGGGTTCCACTGAACCTGCCAAGGACACCTTCGGTGATTTTAAAATTTTGGCTTAGAGTATGAACTAATTGGTCGTAGTACCCTTTTATTTCAGGGTCATCAAGAATATCACCATCGATAATTTCGATATCGGTTACATCCCGTCCAATTCGATATGGACCAAGTTGGTATCCCGCACTGACAAGCGAGCGTGCTTTACGTTGTGCTGCTCGGCGTTCGACAAGAGTGGTTGTAGTCCCTTGCCATAACCAGACACGTTCTTTGATTTCATCAATCACTATCACAATTCGATCTTCTGTGAGGGCTCCAACCGAAAGGGGAAGGGGTTCGATGATTCCCGAAGAAAACTCGAGCAATAAAACAAATTTATCCGCCATGATACATCATCCCGCCGGATGCTATTATTTGAATAGCAACTAACGTTCCCATATTATATTACAAGCACAATAAGTTTTCTTGTGGGGGAGTTGTAACAAGGTGCCCTGTATCTGTGACTGCAACGTTGATTTCACTTCGAATTCCAAACCGTCCTTTTAGATAGATTCCAGGTTCAACGGATGTGAGTGTATTGGGGAGTAAAAGACGTGTTTCGGGCATTTCATAGCTGTCTAAATTTGCTCCTTGACCATGAGATCTAGTATCGATACTATGTCCTGTTCGATGTAGTATCTCTTTTTCGAACCCTGCGGCGATAATGACTTCACGAGCCAGCTCATCGGGAATACTGGCAGGAATATTTGGTTTAATAGCTGCTGTTGCTGTATTTCGAGCTTCAAGGACTGTATCCCAGACAGTCTGAATCTTGGTGGGAACTTTCGATCCGGTAAAAGCCATGTGTGTGATATCAGCATATATGTCCCATTTTGCCCAAAGATCAATCATTAGTATCTGGTTCTTCCTAATCCTAACATTTCCCGGAGTGTAATGTGGATTCGCAGCATTAGCTTGCACTGCAACCATTGGTCCTTCAAGGAAGGTTAATTTTTCTTTTCGGAGAAGGTCATGCATGTAATTAGCAACCTGGGCTTCTGTAATAGAACCGATTCGATCTTTGATGAAATCGAATGTTTGTCCCATAATATTGGTGAGTGTATGAGCGGCATGTTTGTGACTTTCCATTTGCGCTGGCGTAAGCACTGAATGGATTATTTGCATCAAGTTTTCTCCGGTTTCCCAATTCATTTTAGGTAGCACTTGTTGAAGGTGGATGAATCTACCTGCGGGTAAGACATCTGTTTGAGGATTCTTACCACAGTTCAATGCAATACGTTCAAAGCCTTTGACCTGTTGTCGGATAGCCTGCATGAAAGCTGTTTGGGTCAGGGTGTCAATGGTGTTGATCGAGGGGTGGAGATCGATTAATTCGTTCCCTTCGACAGGAGATTTGATTATGGTAATAGGACCGGAAGCCGTGATGAGAATTGCATATAAGCGCGAATGGGGAGCAAGATTTCCGAGCAATGCTGGTCCCGTTGGGTCAGTTCCTCTAAAATCAATTATAAGCCAGCCATCAATGTTGAAGTCGTTCATATACTGTCTGACGAGTTGAATTTTGTCGTCCATATTTAAGAGAGGGATTGTCATTGAATTAGCCCCTTTTCAGGTCTACTTATTTCTGAGACCAAAAAGATTTAGGCAAAGTAGTCCTGTGCTACAAGAATCATTACAGCATATAATCAAGACTAATGTGGATAATATGGCCAAGGATTCCGAGACGGAAAAAGATGAATTTGGGATCATTCTGGATCAACTTCGAAAAGTGCAAGCAGCGATACGTGTGTTGTTACGTGGAATTAAAGATGCTCGAAATAGAGCCTGGGAATGGCGTGATAGAAGAGATGAGCTACGATCTGAAACCCCAGTAGCCCATAATGAAATGTCCGATCAACGAACAAAAAGAGATGAATTGAATGCAGAAGTTCAACGGCAAAAAACGTTACGAGATGAAGCCAATGAACAGGCTCACCAATTACAGGAACAACTACAGAAATTAAAATCTCAGCGCGAAAAACAGGGTGATTTAATCCCATTGGAAGATTTGCAACAGCAGTTTCGAGAGTTAGAATGGCAACAACAGACCACTTCACTCACGGTAGATGAAGAAAGAGCCCTCTTAGAGGAATTGCAACGGTTATCGAAGGCAATGGAAACTGCCTCTCCGCAAGAATCAATGACATCAAACTATACAGATGAAATGAGCCAACTATGGCAGGAGATACAGGAAATTAGAGATAGAGCCCAAGAGCATCATGAAAAAATGATAGCCCTCGTGGAAGAGGCGCAACAAACTCATCAGAGCATCATTCAACTATCGCAAGGTCTTGGTCCTGCTCGAACAGAGATTGATGAGGCTCATCAAATGTATGTTAAATGCCTCCAAGAAGCAGATGAGATGCGTGACCGATTGGAGGTCTTACGAGGACAAGAAAATAGACTGAAAACCCAATTGGATGCAATTCGAAACAAACGTAAAGCGTCTCGCCAGGCACGAGAGAAAGTTGTGATGGAAAAAATGGCTGAACAAGCTAAGGCGAAGCAGCAAGCAGGACAGAAACTAAGTATGCAAGAGCTTCGAGCACTGATGGAAACCGATGGATTGGATTAACCCCCATTTCAAATCCTTAGAAGGAGCGTTGATAGATAAAGGCGACTAGATTTTCAAGTAACGCGGTTGCATCTTTATTTGGAAAATGTTTGAGTGCCTTTTTTGCTTCTTCAACCAGCTGTTTTGCTAGTTCTCGTACTTGTTCACTAGCCTTAGTTTGTTTAAAGAGTTTGATCACTTCTTTAACATCGGATTCATTAGGTTTTGGAGAGCGAAGAACCTTGAGAACGAAGCCGCGGTCATCAGGAGACAGAAGAGGAAGAGCTCGCAAAATCACAGCATTACCCAGTTTATGTTCATAGATATCTTTACCCAATTTTTTTCCAAGTTTCATTTCTTCGGCAAAAAGATCGAGTACATCATCAGCTAGCTGAAAGGCGATGCCAGCCTTCCAGCCAAATTCTCTTGCAGCTTCTTGTTGTTTTTCTGAACCTCCTGCACAGATTACTCCAACTTCACATGCGGCGCGGATTAATGAGGCTGTTTTGTATCCTATCATGGTTTCATAATCATCTAAGCTGACATCACGATAGCGGTGTTTCTCCGTATATTCTTCTTCGCTTGGTAGTTGTTCGAATAGAACATCTAGTCGTTCGCCTTCGACTAGTTCGCGAATAGTATCTGCGATAATTCGTGAGATTGCTGAGTGGTTAGGAGATTGAAGCACGCCTTCCTCAATGGCTTCCCGATAATGAGTCGATGCTAAAACACCAAAGTTGAGACCGTATTTGGTCCATGTCGTGGGGAGATTTCGTCGTATGTAAGCATCATCGATGATATCGTCGAGGATCAGTGAGTAGTTGTGGACTAATTCGATAGCCGCGGCTGTAGATAAGGCATCATTAATATCCCCACCTACAGCTTGACAAAATAGAAGTGTCAAGGCCGGTCGAATACGTTTTCCGCCAGCTTGAACCTGATGAAAGACCACCTCCTGGAAGTCCTTTGAGGCACCTACAGCAAGAAGTTCGAGCATTTTTTCATCTACTTGTGATCCTAGCTGACCTAATACACCAAGAATATCTGACACCGAATTTCACCCATTCTTGATTGGTTTGCTCCTATGGTTTTGAACTTTAAGGCTTTTCCCCACTGAAATTTAATGAGATAAAAAAACTGTATGCTAAAAGTAAATATCATTTCGAAGAAGCTTGGCTAAGACGGTTGGCTTGAACACAAAGGAATGTGGTGATAATTCGAGCAGCAGCAATAGCGGTGATACCTTGATCGTATTGAGGAGTAATTTCAGAGATATCAAAAATCTTAGCACGTGGCGCGATAACGCGGAGGATTGTAAGTAATTGGGAGGTTGATATTCCTCCGGCTTCTGGGTTCCCTACTGCGGGAGCATAAGCTGGATCTAAGACGTCCATGTCTATAGAAAGGTATATCGGTGGACCGGGAGGAATTGCCTCATTAATTCGATGGGCTATTGTAGCAGCCCCTTCCTTTCTAATCGCATCACAGGTGTAAAATGTAATATTGTGTTCCTGAGCATAATCGTATTCCTCTTCAGACACAGCTCTTACGCCGATTTGGATGAGATGATCAGGACCCAGTTGCTCGACAATTCGTCGTTGTACGCAAGCATGAGAAAACTCTTGGTCATTGAAGCGGTCGCGTAAATCCATATGAGCATCAAATTGAAGTAATATAATATCACGTGGTAAGGCGCGAACTGCTGCGAGGGTGAGGGTGTGTTCGCCTCCAAGGAGAAGTGGGGTCTTTTCTTGTTGAGTGATTTGTCCCACTACTGATTCTACGGCACGCAGCATGCTTTGGACCGAGTTCTGGCCAAATATGACGTCACCGATATCAGCGATTGGGAGAAGAGCAGCATCAATAGTATTTTGTTCTTGTAAACAAAAACTTTCAATCGCCTGTGAGGCTGTACGGATTGCCGCAGGACCGTGTTTTGCTCCAAGACGGTGAGTACTGGTTTTATCAAATGGCACTCCCATGAACACAAAAACTGCTGATGAAGGGTCTGTTGTTGTCCCAAAGAAAGTGTTGACGACTGGTGAAACCCCTTCAATAGCCATATTAATCCTTCAATTGAAATGACGGTTAAACTGGTATTTGGGTCTTCCCTTCGAAGTTTTAGATGATTTGCTTGGGTAGTTTTAATTCAAGTTTGGAAATCCGTGATTTGAGTGTTGAAGGAGTGTGGACTTCCAAATAGAGGGCTTTGATGAATTCATCAATGAGGTGAGCTTCTTGCGCAGCTTTGAAGAAACCACGTACTAACCAGGCTCCGATAAGGTAGGTGTATCCATAGGGAGCCCACATTGGATCCGTCATGAAGGGTATTCGAGCCTTTGCATAATCTTCTTCATAAGCTCCAAGATCTTTGATGTATTCCACAACTTCGGATTCACTAGTTTGTTTTTCCTGAAGCATTACCAATGCATTGATACCTACGGCTCGTCG
Organism: archaeon; assembly: GCA_016550425.1. Next base: position 20,130 of record JABXGS010000015.1, on the reverse strand, counting down.
AAGTTGTAACAGATAGGATGAAACCGTTTCAGGTTTTGTCAGTGGACGAGCTGTACTTAGGAGATCTGAGCCAGCTTCAGCTAATCCTTCAGCTATGGTGCATTCAGGAGTATTAATTATTGCAATCGTTGCTTCGAGATTATGTAAGTCTTTATGAAAACCTGCTTCTCGCTGGACTAATTGGGTTTGATGCCCTGGATAGGTTTCGTGGGTTACCCATTTCCAAATAGTGTATTTGCTCCGTGGTAACTCGATATTAATTTCAATAATTGCCTTATAATTTCCCTTATAATAGTTATAAGCGCTCCACGGAGCGGTGGGCACTGCATGAAACTCGACCGCTTCTTCTCTAGGTAGTTTGAAAAGAACTTGTTCTGTGGCTTGTCTAGCCTCTGCTGCCACATCCTGTGCAAGAGGAACAATCTCAGCGCCTGTCGTCATTGCTCGTCTTCGCCAGCTGGTCGCCATGGTAGTAAGGTCCCCTTTCAGGACCTCTTTTCGAAGGGCGCGATATGCCTGTTCATTTAGCTCATCGATGCGTTCATTTGAAATAACGACGACATCGACGTCTAATCCCGTCTTTACTCTTTCGCTGAAGGTGACCTTTTCATTAAGACCATATTTCACAAGAAGGGCTAGAGCATCTAATTGTTTAATCAGATAGGTTCTTTGCGGATGTTCTTTTATTCGTTTTTTGATTTTTTCGCGGAGCTGATGGATTGATTTTAGTAAGAGATCTGGGTCCACAGTGTGTATTTCGGGTTTGAGTTCGGGTGGACCAAAATAACTATCGACAATTATAGTGTCCTCTCCAATCTGGTTTTTGAGGAAATAATCGACTTGAAAGGCTAGTTGGATATATTCTTCACCTATCTCCGAAATTCGGGATTTCAAAGAGTTATACCTCCGGAAAGAGTTTTTCCATTAATTCGGCAGCTAATTCAGAAAATGCCTCGGTGACATTCCGGCCATCTAAGGCACTGGTTTCATAATACTTGCCTTGAATTCGATCAGTGGCTTGTTGAGCGGCATATTCAGATACGGCTCGGCCAGATTCTAAATCCGTTTTATTCGCTAAAACCACCCGTACAAAATCTTCACCGAGAATTGATTTCACCTCATCTAACCATTTGGATTCAATCGCTGATGCTGATGAAGGCCTTGTTATGTCAAAGACGAATATGACTGCGTTTGCCCCTTTGTAATACCTTTGTCGAAGGGATTGAAAGCGTTCTTGTCCACCTGTATCGAATAGTTGCAGTTTTAATTTTCTTCCAGCTACATCGACAACTTTGGTGACGATGTTAACGCCGATGCTGGGTTTGTAGTCATGGTCGAACTTGTTTTCAGCAAATCTTCGAATAAGACTCGTTTTTCCCACACCCCAATCCCCCACTATAATTACTTTCACAACGAAGCCTGCTTTCTCTGCAGCTACCACATTCGGGGAGTTGGAATTTTCAGGATTTTGTGAGATTGACCGCACCTCAATGTCCCACTGTGCTACAGCATATCTAATAGTCTTATGTCTAAAGAATATTCAAGATGACAATCAAGCTGGGGAAAATGGTTTGAAGAAATTAGAGAAGGAAGCGAAGGTGCGATTGAAAAGAGGGGAAGGTTGGGGAGGTAGGGGGGAGCGAGGGGAGGGCGAGGAACGATGCGGACACAACATTACATCCTTATCCCTTCGCTTCCTTCAGAAGGGAGACTAGTAGAAATTATTTAAACTCCGCAATTATGAAGAAAAAACCTACATTCTTTTCCCTTGATATTCCGCATTCTTTGCAATCATAAAAAACAAAGGCTGACTAGCTGTTAGATTAGTCCTTTCGGATGCTGTTTGACACCATAAGGGTTAATGTTTCTTTTACTCCTTCAGTTGGACGGAGTCTCTTGAATATGAAATCATTCAATTTTTCTTCGTCAGCCACCTCGATAAGGCAAAAGATGTCATGGATTCCATACACTGATGAAATCTCTTTAACGACAGCCAAGTCTTTGAGTGAATCGAATACAGAATCAGTGAGGGGAGGGTCAACATCTATCAAAATGATTGCTCTAAGGGTCATACTTTGAAATCCCTCGACGATAATTAATCGACTATTCAGTTCCTGTCAATGTTCCTTATAAGCAATTCTAACAAAAAGCTTTGAATCCGTGATATAGAATACTTGCCAAGATCAATAAATGCAAAACTTCAAAACTTACGAAATGCATTGGAAATCAATCAATCTTCACGTATTTGGTCAAAGAATGCTCTCACCAAAATACTAAGGAGGGATTCCATATGTCCCTAACCAAGACTGATAAAATCTTAGTAACGTGTGGGCTTCCCTATTCGAATGGAACGGCCCATATTGGTCACTTGCGTACCTATATTCCTGGTGATGCCTACGTAAGGTACCTAAAACGATTTGGCTACGATGTGAGATTTGTATGCGGGTCCGACACCCATGGTGCCCCAATCGAACTGGCTGCTGAACAAGCAGGAATAACTCCGAAAGAACTAGTAGACAAATATCATGAACATTTTAAAAGCATCTTTGAAAAAATGGACATTGGCGTTGATTTGTACGGGACAACAGAAGCGCCTTACCATTACAAACGCGTACAAACTATAATCCGCACTCTTGAGAAGAACGGATATGTTGAAGCCCGGGAGGTAGCATTACCCTACTGTAAGAATTGCCAGACCTTTCTTGCAGACCGCTTTCTTATTGGAACCTGTCCTTATTGTGGAGCTCTAGCGCGTGGTGATGAATGCGATCAAGGCTGCCAACGCTATCTCGATGCTGATCAATTGATCAATCCCCGATGTGTCACCTGCGGATCACCGGCAATTAAGCGAAAAACCCGACACCACTTCTTTAAATTACCAATGTTTACTGATTTTCTCATCAAATTTAATGAACAATTAAAAGGAACAGCCTTGGCGCGGAATTACGCCCTGGGATGGATTCGGCAAGGACTAAAGGATTGGGGTATTTCACGAGATTTGAAATGGGGAATTCCATATCCAGGTGACGAGGATCTGGTCCTCTACGTATGGGCTGAAAATTATGCAGGTTACATATCCTTTACAGAAGAGTGGGCACGACAAACCGGAGCTGATTGGAAGGACTATTGGATTCGCGATGGAAAAATCATTAACTTCATCGGTGCAGACATCGTCTATCATCATGCTGTCTTCTGGCCTGCCATTCTAAAAGGTGTTAACTATAACACAGCATATGCAATTGTGGCCAGTGGCATGGTTAAAGTTGAAGGCCACGGCCTTTCAAAGAGCCGCGGTTTTGTAATTGATATTGAAGAAGATTTCATTAAGCAGGGAATTAATCTCGATGCTGTGCGCTATTACATCCTCTCCTATACAGGCCATACAAGAGATTTAGATTTCGTTTGGAATGAATTCCAATCCAAATTGAACAATGAACTTGTTGGAATTTTAGGAAACTATGCATACCGCGTACTCCTGTTTATTCATAGGAATTTAAAAAAAATCCCTGAAGGTGCAATCTCCTCTCTAATTACTGAGCAAATTGAAAAGACAATAGAGGAGATTGATGAAGCTGTTCAAGATTTTAAGTTCAAAGAAGCTGTTGACGCTGCTATGCACCTTGCCTCATTCGGAAACACTTTCTTTCAACAAAACGAACCATGGAAAACCATCAAAGAGGATGCGGATCGCTGTCAAAACGATTTGTATCAATGCTTACAACTGCTGAAAGCGATTGCCATACTAATTGAACCAGCAATACCAGCCACCGCAGAAAAAATTTGGAAACAATTAAGCCAATCCGGAAGTGTGCATGATGTGAAGGTGGATAGCTGTTTAGAAGCACTTAGTCCTGGCACTGAATTATCTAAGCCTAAAGTGCTGTTTGCGAAGATATCAGATGAGGCAGTTGAAAAATTAGCAACTGGACTCAACCAACGTATTGAATCTGCGAGAGCAAAAGCTAAGTAACGCCCTTCAGTAAAATTTCTTAGCCTGTTGTTTAAACCATACCTCATTATGCAATACTATGACCAAAAAAATCCACGATTTTGCTTCGAAGGCTAATGGATCTTACATCTTCTGTAAATGCGCTGGTTTGAAGCCCAAATGGTTATAGAAGAATCGTGTTGACTTTCATTTGGTAATATTTTTGGTCTTGGAATCACCTAGTCCAATTAGAGGGAATAGAGTATGTCTGAAAATGAGTCGCGGAGAGACTTCAGTGAACCCATTTTTCATTAGCTTTGTCGTCTCACCACTGATTTTCGGTGGAATTCTTGTATTTGCATTCTTATCTAATTTATTGTTTGCCATTGCATTTGCCCTACCATGGGTTATCGTAAAGCAAATCTGGTGTTACGTTGATGCTCGTATAAAACCCGGGCTCGTTAGAGGAGGAGTGAAACTTGTGGTGGCTTTAATATTCAGTTTCATTACGGTGTTCTTAATGACGTCGTTTGGTCCATTTTGGACGCCCTATTTTTTCCTAGCTAGTTTCTCATTTGTATTCACAGCCATGTTCCTTGGAACCTTGACTTCCATGCTTTGTGAGCGATTCTTAAAACCAAAACTCGAATCAGGTGGATAGGAGCAAAGTCGCAGTTGTGTTTCTTATCTGAAATAAACCGTAGAAAAGTCGACAGGACGATAAACTTTAACCAATCAGTGAGTATGTTCCAACGTGCGATGAATGACGCACAACTCCTCAAAGACTTCCTTCTACACCCAAAATTTGCATCTTCAACACGTAGAAACTACTCCCTCATTCTCCTTCTTCGCATTACTACATAGATCACAACAATTAAGATGATGACAGCCACCACAAAAACAATAAACAGAATGTTTTGAATCTCTAACAGGGAATAGAAGGCTAGTTCAGCTAAGGCCAACCTAAGCTCCTTCCACATGCTAAAAACCTCATGTAATGAATTTTGGTAATTGTCTAGACTGTTAGTATTTGAGTAATAGTCCACGCTCTGATTGAAATGCTGGGAAGCGTTTACTAGATGCATTTCTATGATGGATGAAACTCCACCATATTTGATTGTAGAATTATTAACAATATCATTCCAGATGTTCACAGCATCTGCCCAATATCTTGTTATGGACTCTCTTTGAAGCGTGTCAATATCCATCAAGGAAATCGTTGGAACCTGGTTCGCGTAATTCATCTGAGAATACGACATATCCCAAAGCCAATTTAGGTAAACCCCTACATTTGCAGCCGGGTGGTTATAGTTACCCCAAGAGTATGCATCATGGGGATGGTTTAACCCCAAAGCATGTCCAATCTCATGCATGATTTTCCAAGTGTACCCATAGCAATGGTCTACCTCTATATTCAATGTGATATCAACGGTTGCTGTCTCGTTTTCGTTATTCTCGATCACCAGATAATATCTTCCATAAATCGTGCATTCGAAGTTCGAAACCACCATGCCCGACCCGGCAGAGACATTCTCAAATGAGTGATTTAAAAGATCCACAAATGGTAAAGCCTGCTCATATTGATTGTAACCATATTCATCTAGAAAATAGACACTAATCCTGCTGTTAAGAACATTCATCGAAAAATCGATAGAACCAATAAAATCCCCCAAGTATCCCGAAATATTGAAGGAGTCTCCACTCTCAATCTGCAAACCTTCAAGCGGGATGATCGCCTGATCGATGTAGCTAGGATCAACTAAGTCCAGACTTTGCTTCCCATAAATGTAGGCAAACTCGCCATCGATACATTGAGCCATTCCACCCCACTCAGGATTGAAGTTCCAACCTACAGGAAGTGTCAACAAGAAGATTGGTAATACTAATCTATTATGCGAACTCGAATTGAAGAGGCTCATGTATTTTAGGTCAAAAAACTCCACTAGAATCCTCGGGTCATAGGTCATCGCTTGATCATCTTGCGAAGCTTCAAGGACTGAGAGAAAACTCAGATCTGATTCCCAATCCCAATCCGTTACACTATATGTCCATTCCACGAAAGGATTCACTCTTTCGTACTCGGATGCTATATAGTCGAGCTTGAGTCTTTCCTCAAATCTGAAATTAGTATTGGCCAGATCTACAAGAAGAACTTCCATTGCAATTTCAGTGGTGGGTGAATGGATTAGAGGCACCCCAATAGTGGCTCGAAGGTAAGTTGATGGCGAGAACCGGCATTCGACTGCTTGAGTAATGTATTTTACAAGATCTTCTGTTAGTTGTTCCACAGGATTTACTAGTTCTTCGTAGGTCCAGATGGGCAAGATCTCTTCTACACCTCCCGTACTCGAATCGAAGGTCGAATGATAGACAGTCGGACCTGCTGAAAGATCTAGCCAGAGTAGTCTTGAGTTCTCACCACCTCCAGCTATCTGGTAAGTTGAAGCCCAAGGAAGTGGGTTGATGACCCATCCCTCAAGTTCTGCATCCAGTTCGTTATAGGTCGCATTGTAGTAATAGGGAACATGTCCAGTCGGATCAAAGGAGTAGGTATCAATGATTACAAGAGTTGCTGACGATTTGTCGATCACGTTCTCAGCTAAGTATGACTCAACCATATCCGAGTGAATGTATTTAGCCATTGGATGTTCAGGCTGTATGAAGAACGGTGACCTATCCTCTACAGAGTTCTGGTGCAAGAACATTCGATAATCATCTATTTGAACTTGTTCGGTAAAGCTAAGGCTGTATGCTAGAGTGAAGTTCATGTCAAACTCCTGGCGCCACCACATGCCATCGACCGGGGCATACCATTTTGGTAGCTGGTCCAACAACGAATCTTGATCTATTCTTGTTTCATTGATGCCTAGGAAGACTATGTTGATTTCATAATTAAGAAGATTAGGTATTATTGGTACTGTGAGATTATTACTTAGACCGGAAGAAGAATTGTATGTCCATTGATGTCTTACATAAGCTGGCACTGGGAATAGAAAAAAAAGTAGTAGTGCTGTAGTCCATACACGCCTACGACTCACAGGCAGAATCATACTTATCACATTGCTCAAAAATTCCTCACGTTCGGAATAAAAATTCACTAAGATATAATTGAGCAGCCTAGCAAGTAATGAATCCTGCTTCTGACTAGTCAAATTGAGCCTAAATCTGAACCAGCGTGTTCGGATTTACGCTTTTCCATTCAACTTGGTATTTATTTGAGCACCTTCCCTTTAAGGAAGCAGGAAGTTCTCAAGCAGATGGCCAATGATTTGGATTGGTCACTGATCGCCTTGACTTGCTAGTAAGGTTGGAATACATGATTTAGTGTCCTCATCATTGCTCTGCAGTCCATAAATTAGTTCATCGACGATTCTACCATCCTTATTGGTTTCGATTACTTCCATAGCGTCTATCTAGGCGTACCAATCTTTTCGTTTACGAGTTGTATTTGTATAATTTCTTAGCCTGTTGTTCAAACAACCTCTCATTATGCTATCTTCTCGTAATAACCTACTAGTGAACCTTCAAGCCGTATCATTACAGGCAACGTAACATGTCTCTCGTGAGACAAGATCCAGATTTATTCACTAAGGCATTGCGAAGGGTTGAAGTTCCTTTTAAATAGAAGATAGAGGGAGGTGGATTCATGTCTACACTATTCCAGTTGCTTAGAATAATATCTGTGATTACAGTTACAATCTTAATCGCAATTCCTTTAAATCAAATGCAAGTATCTGCTGCAATTGTGTGGAGTGAAGACTTCGCGGTTTCTCCTGTTGAAGAGTTGGACGATTGGGTCCTTCAAGGATATGAAATGATTGATTCTACGTTCTACCAAGTGGATCATGGTTTCACCATTGTGAATGGAGAGTTGACTGCAGAGGACGTGTATGTTCCATGGTCAATCTACATGTCCCAAGTGAGAAGAGCGATTCATAATAGTACCGTGGCATATGGTACTTGGAGTTTTGATTGGCGTGTTAGTGGAAGTCAGAATGGTTATGATGGAGTGGAGTTCATGTTTACTGACTTGCGAAATGAATACAATCTAACAGGAGAATTCACATCATATGCAATGACAGGATATACTCTTATTTTGGACACAGTTATGAATGATGAGATGTACATTGAGAAGTTCGCTGTAACACACGGCGTTATCCTTGTTAGACATGATTTTCCTTCTGATTTAATTGGCCAACATCATATAGATATAACACGCTCTTTGGAAGGAGAGTTTAATGTGTATTTTGATACACAACTAGTACTCAATGTGATAGATAATGATGTCACCTCTTGTGAGAAATTCAATTTTGTGTCATTTCAAGGGAACTCCTCGATTGACAATATAGTCGTTAGTGATAGTGTTGATGTTACTCAATCTGGACTAACTATTGAACTTATTGTAATCGGGATTGGAATAGGTGTCATTGTTGTAGCTATTGTTATCTTTTTTAAATGGAAGAAATAAGATTAGATTAAAGGAACAGAGAGAAATTGTGGTGGAACTTTGGTTCATAGATCTATCTCATTTCGAATACTTGTTTTATCCACTGTATTATTCTTAGTCCTTTCCACTCTCTTTCCTATCACAGTATCTGCAGGACAATTTTGGAGTGAAGATTTTGAGGTTGATAATATAGATTCCTTGGACGATTGGATTCTCCAGGGATACGAACTAGTTGATGATGTATTTTGTGAAGTTGATCATGGATTCACTATTGAGAATGGAACGCTGACAGCTGAAGATGTCTATTACTACTGGCCTAATGTTGGATACCACGGAGACCTGACCCATCTAAGAAGAGCTATCCATAATAGTAGTACGGCATATGGTACTTGGAGTTTTGATTGGCATGTATCCAGTAGTAATGTTTCCTTCGATTCTGTTAATTTTGTATATACAGATTTAGAAAACAATTACAATTTATCTGGAGTATCCCAGGTTCCTAATATGGATGGTTATGCATTAATTTTAGACTCATTTGTTAATGGTGAGATCTACTTTGAGTTATTCCAAGGATTGGAGCGTTACATATTAGCTAGACACCCTATCATCACAAGAGCTAATGAGGTATTTCATTTTGAAATCATACGAGATTTACCAGGCCAGTTTCAAATCAATCTCAATTCAGAATTAGTTATCGAGATAACGGATGATAGAGTCACCACATCGGAAACATTCAGTTTTGTTTCTTTTCAGGGGAATTCCTCGATTGATAATATTGTTGTTAGTGATAGCATTGAGGGCGCTCTATCTGACCAGACTCTTAAGATAGTAGCAATCAGTATTGGCATTAGCATAGTAGTTATTGTTATTGTTATTCTCTTAAAGCGAAAAACTTAATCTACGGTGGAAAAAAACTAGAAATGACCTGGTTCTGATTGCTCATACAATGAACGAAACTTGGGTTTTAAGAACCGCTCACAAATGACAGAACTAATGAATAAGATGAAAACCACCCAAAACCCCCACACGAAAAGAGGCCAGAACGGCAGAGGTTCAGGTGTCGCCAGCATCCAATTGAAAGTTAGTAAAATAATGGATATGCCATGGACAACCAATAAAACAGCGTATTTTGCTCCGTCTCCTAGTAATTTACGGCGTATTCGGGTATCGATGTAAAACCAAAGCGGCATTACGATAACATAGGGTATCGCATAGATAATGATCCACAAGGCGTTAGCTATCAAAGTGGCCAGCATAAGAAAGACAAGGAGTAGTGGTGATACAATGAAGATAAGGAAGTAGATAGGTTCACTATAGTTCGTCCGAGATTCTTTGCTAGAATTTGTTTTTTCCCTCTAATTGGATTAGGTGAATCCGAGACCAAAAAGGTTACTAAAGCTCCTACTCTAAATGTCGGGATTGTATCGGGTCCCAAAAAGCCGTTGAAGCCAGTAATAGAGCACTGACCCCGAACATATCAGGAATATCATTACGGTGACTAATACAAGTATGGGTTGCTGTTCGGGCGCAATTGGAAAAAAAAGTGAGAATGATGTAAAGTACAACAAGCCATACAATAATTGTGATCAACACGCCTGGAACCCAAACAGGCACACGTTTCCAATACACCGAATTTCCCTCCAAAAGTGAATTATCATCAACTTCCTCGTTTTTCATTCTTCCCTTCTTTTCGTTTTTGCTAAAGCAAACCTACTAAAATATTGAATCATTGAGAGAAAAAGACAAGAAACGCCATTCCGCAAAATTTCTTAGCCTGTTGTTCAAACAACCTTTCATTATGCAGCGCTATGATAAAAAACCACCATTCTACTTCGATGGATAACGGATCTTACATCTTCGGTAAATGCACTAGATGGCTATACAAGAATCAAGTTAGCTTCTGATTTAGTAATATTTTTGGTCTTGGAATCACCTAGTCCAGATAGAGGGAATAGACCATATCCGTTAGTGCTTCGATTTCACGGTGGAATGTCCTTCGCAATCGACGCCTAACCATTACTCTTGGTTGGACTCCAATTGCTTTTCTATTAATATGGCTTGCAGTGACGACCCCTTGGAGGTTTTTCTTAATCAGCGTTCCAGGGTTGATTAGTCTCTCGCTTAGCTTCTTACTGAGTGGCATACCTCAAGTACACTATGAATTAGGTTGGTCTGCTAGGCTTCCTGCAGAGATTCCTTCCCGTGAAAAAATCAGACATATTCGATGGTGGCACTTGTTAATCTTGATACCTTTGGTGTTAATCCAGACTTTCCTAATTCAGTATGGAATATCGTGGCTCCATTTGTACTTCCCTGTTGGACTCGGGATAGTAGCAACCCTAATTGCCGGATTCGTCACTTTCATTTTGGGTGTCCTTGTTCTTGGGTCCTGGCCCCTCCTCTTGACTCAACTATACTGGGAACACAGAGAAGGAAAAACTATCGTGAAACAGGGCAATTATTGGGTAGGTGAAGGTATTCATCAAAGTGAGCAGCTCACCTCTACTAAAATAACTGAGGAGAGGTGAAAGAAGGATCCAGTTTACCTAGGATAAGAATTTCCCCAACCTATAGTAATGATTTCAAGGATTCCAGATGAGGCAGTTGAGGAACTTGTAACGGGGCTTAACTAACGTATTGAATCTTTGAGAGTGAAGGGCGAGTAATGCCATTCTGCAAAATTTCTTATTCTTGTTTTGCGCCCCTAACTAGTGAAAGTGGTGAATAAAATGGTTGGCATTGACCTTTCCATTTCTTTATCAGATTTATCAAGCCTTCCTACAAAACTTCAAAAGAAACTTGACAAGCGGGGAATCAATAATTTAAGCCAAATCTTTCTTTATGAAAAGAAACTTCAAGATGCAGTCACGTTAGCAAAGAATACGGATCTTACGATTCATGAGGCCCTTGAAACGCGCTATTTTGGTCGACACCACCTAGAAAGCACTTTGGCAGATATCACAGCTAAACGCAAAGTCGAACCCGTAGAACTTCTATGGAAAAGCCATTGGCTTTTAGGGATTGTCCCAGACGGAGATTTCCGAAAAGAGTTAATTGCGCTTGAAGCTTCAGCAATAGCCACGATTCTGGAAACCCTAGAAGATACGAATGCCTCAACAATAGAAACAGTCTTACAAATACTATTACACCGCCTTCTCATTATTCCTGAAACCACAATGAAAGCGGAATTAGAGCAAATCATTGAATTTGCTGAAAAGTTTCAGCGAAACTCACTTCTTGCCTACCAGACAGCCAAAGCCAAAGACACAATCAATGAATTCACACAAGAGGATGACCCCACAAAACAAATTGCCCTATTACGTAAACTCACAAGAAATTGGAAAGCCCTTCATAAGATAATGGAGGACAGAGGGAGAGAAACAGGAAAGATCATCGTAACAGCGCTTCAATCGATTGATGATCTGAAGGTTTTGGACATCAGCGAACAGCATTTGAAAGATCGCCTACACCAAACCATGTCAACCCAGAAACTGCGTCAGTCACAGCTTAAGCATCTAACGACTGCAATGAACGCAGCAATTGAACTTCGAGATGCCTACTCAACCGCGAAATTGGCAACACGGGCAAGCACACTCTGGTTTGAAATGGCACAGGGAAAATCGGATAAAGCGTTCGGAGATGATCTATTACGAAGTCTACGATTTGCACGCACCGCGGTATTCAATTATCGGGCACTTGATGATATAGCCAGAGCTGTCAAACAGCTTGACTATATTCTCCGCTTAACTGGCGAGATTTCTTCAGACTCACCAGAAATCCTTGAAGAAGCGACCACGGGCACACTCAAAACACTCATCAGCACAATACCCTTATTGGATCGTCCCATAGACCAAAATCTCATTCTTCGCATGTCAAAGCAGCTGGACAGACTTCTCGCCAGATTAATGCCAAAAATTGAAGCCTCTGAAGCTCGTTATGTGTTGGCAAAATTACATGTGAAATTCCAACAAATCGCACTTAATCAATTGCAACAACTTAATACGGAACCTGAAGCTTCCCTGGCAATTCACCGTGAATTGATAAAAGCCATACTCCGCCTTACTGAAGCGGCCCCTGACGCAGAGAAGGATAGCCTTCTAAGCACGGCAGCGAAATACGCAACTCAATTGATTCCAGAGATTTCCCCATCGACCAAAATCAACGACCAAGATCTTGAGGTTGTATCGAAGATAACCCAACAACTCTCACAGAGACCAGTTGCAACCATAAGTGAGTCAGCACACCTGCTGATGGAACGAAGTAATCAACTTAACGAACACCTCTATTTTCAAACCAAAGACCCCAAAATACGTGCACAATTAGCCTTGCAGCTCTTAATTTCAACTGTAACGCCAGATTCCTCAGGAAAAATTAGTGCATCCTTTCCCACAAAGGATCTGGATAAATTGGAAGATTATGCAACCACGGCAATGGTGGCACAGGTAAAAGGACGACATCAAGCAAAGGCTTTGAAAGCTGGATCGCTTCTAATTTGGATTCTTCTCCAGCGTATAACAAAGGTAACTGATGTTCAAGACGCATATAAATTGAAAAAAGACGCACAAGAGTTTGTGGAGCAGACCCTCACGTTTATGCCTGCCGTTGACAAGATAACGAAAACAACGTATCCCTTTGCATTCCTATTACTGCGAAATATCAACGCCCTAGTTCATGATGAACACCCAGCAGAAGATTCACAATGGGAAACCCTATTGACAAAAAGCGAAAACCTTGCTCAGACACTAGCGAAAGCTGCTGCAGCCCAAGGTGATACACACAATGAAATTCTGGCTTTAAGTGCCGCAGGAAGCGCCACAGCAAAACTGGCAACTCTGTCAACATCTGCAGGTGCCCAACACCGCCTATTACGAAGAGCAACAACCCAAATTGAAAAAGCACTCAAAGCAGCAGCAAAGGAAGAGAACCCCATCACAATCGAAGCGGCATTATCTCAATACAACCAATTAATGCAGACACGCCTAAGAACAAATCCGACGCTATCCACACAAATTCTTATTTTCAAAGAATGGGATCTAGTCTATCAAGAGGGAATCGAAGCCTTAGAAAGTATCGACGTAACTGAAGCCGCTACTCGGTTACAAGCTTCAAGGATATTGAACACCCAAGTTCCTTTGACATTTACAAGTCTAGCTCAAGGCAAAGACAAGCTTGATTCGGTTCGACGACAATTAACCGAACTACTTCGTGAGGCAAGTCAAATCGGTTCGAAAGAACAAGCCCAGTTAGCGACACAATTAGAACGGCAATGGGCTTTCCAACTGGGTGACGAGTCTATCCTCGATTCTGGTTTTCGACTCGAGGACGCTGAAACAAGTTTTACTCTAGCTGATGAACAGTTTCGAATCAGCCTCCAAATTGAACCCGAAATCTCCATTGACGGACAAATACAGATGAAAACGCGCACTTTCTCTAATCTTCGTCCATCAACAAAACCTACTGATCTTATTTGGTACGAAATAACCCCAATTTTATGCAGCACCTACAAAGGCGATAAAATTCAAAGTTGGCTCACACTCCAAAAGCCTAGTGAAAACAATGTGTCTATTGGATTCTGGTTAATCACTACTGAGGATTTGGCTGCAACAGTAACACTACAAATTTTAGGAGTCGACGCACTTTCACAAGACCCTGAAGCTGTGATGATTCAAATTCCGGGAGCACAGGTTGAATTGCCTCGATTGCCTGTTGTTGCAGAACATCGAGAAGCAAAAGGAATTCTAATCTATGAGCTGAACTTAACCAACAGATTGCCAGATACAATTACTATGAACATAGAGATTGCTTAAACTGCTCAGAATCTAAAGAGCAACTGGAAAACCCCAGAAAATCAGATAAACACACGCAGTAACCACTATTGCGATGAGAATGCCGCTAAGTAACTGTAAAGGAGTATGGAGTTTTAGTTTCCATCGTGCCCAAGCTACGATTCCAGCCAAAAGCATGAAGGGAATCAGAATAAAACCGTACACCCAAATTAAGCTGGTGATTGGTCCCGTAACTCCTGCCGCGTGTGCGGAAACTTTCCAAAAAAGGCTTACCAAGGTTATTGCTGAGGTAACAGCGGCATATGCAACCGCAATAACAGCCATGGTATGATTCTGATAAAACCATGCAACCATCGCTCCCGTAATGTAGACAATAATGGCAGCAAGATAAAGGAGAGGACGATCACGGCGATTTTTGACATCGAAAGTAATTCTGCCCCACGCCACCATGAAAGAGAGAGGAACGACGGGACCAATGACGACGAAAATGAGTCCGATGAGAAACGAATGCCAAGGAAAGATAATACCAGTTCCGATGGGAGAATAAAACGCAAGGACCAAAACCGCACCAAGTGCAATAATAGGCGGAGATAGAAGATTAGAAAGAATTCGAGCAAACAGGATAGAAACCGTAGAATTTGTAGGATTTACCATTCAATTACCTCTAAATGCACCATATGGTTCTAGAGCTCAAGCTGGTTTAGACGCGATTTTTCTGGTTGCCCTTTAGTGTCCCAGCCTCGAAGTTTATAGTATTTAGGAAGCATTTTGTCTAAATGAGCTATCCGGTTTCGAGAACCTCCCTCAGGTAATGGACTGGAAAATCGTGGAGGGAGGCAGTCATCTTCAGCAGTAAATCCTTCACGGAGATTAAACAACCGTTCCAAGTTCCAAATCCTTTCCCCAATTTGGAGAAAGTCTTTTCCGGTCACCGTCAAGGAGGTGGCTGCACTAATTAAGTCTGCATAGTCTTCGACGCTGAAGGCAAAGGTGGTAAATCGGCAAAGGACTAAGGAATCCATAGCTGCCGATAGATTCTGAAATAGAATAACGAGTTCAGCTTTCCCATCAATTCGGTCGCGATCAACAAGAACAGGAGACCCGAGAATTTCTGGGCCAATTAAGTATGCCCGTAGATGGCAGCCGCCACGATTAGAAGTAGCATAGGCCAATGCGTGTCCTTGAACTCCTCTTGGATCATAGGCCGGAAGTTCTAGCCCTTTCACTTGCATAGCTAAATCCGGAGCGTTGTATCTTGTAGCTAAAATTTTAGATCCTTGTCCAATTTCTGCCCCCAAACCCCGAGCATAAGCAGTATCCTCAACGAGTTCAAGTAATCCCTTCGTTTTACCGAATTTTAATTCAGCTTTAAGGTTACCAGTCTTAGCAAGTTCCATTGCACAACCAATTGTGCTTCCCACTGAGATGGTGTCCATCCCAAGCTCATTGCATCGATGATTGGCGGTTGTAATCCATTCAAGATCGTTGATACCACATTCAGGCCCTAATGCCCAAATTGTTTCATATTCAGGACCACCAATTGTTTCACCACGAACTTCAGTGATTCGACCGCAACCTATTGGGCAACCAAAACAATGATACCTCTTAACAAAGAACCGTTCTAACAGTTTTTCCCCTGAAACCCCCTCAGCATCATTGAAGGTGCCCTCCTGAAAGTTGTATGTTGGTAGCATTCCATATTCGTTTATTAGATTGACCAAGACCGCAGTTCCATAAACGGGGAGGGATTTGTTCGTGACGGAATCCTTCTTGATAAGCCGCCGTAAACGATTTACAACCAGATCAAGCTGTTCAGGATTTGTAATTGAAACTTGGTTTGTACCACGAATAACAAGTGCCTTCAAATTCTTGGAACCCATTACAGCGCCAACGCCACCCCGACCAGCTGCACGATGTTTATCATTAATGATGGCAGCTAACCTGACTTGGTTCTCTCCAGCTGGTCCAATGCATGCAACTTGAGCTTTTTGATCGGTTTCATCAAGTAGGTAATCGGTGGAGGGACTGACCTCCTGACCCCATATATCTTTAGCTGATCGAAATTCAACAGTTTCGTTATTAATCCATAAATAGGTGGGTGATTGAGCCCGCCCCTCTAAGACTAATCCCGCATATCCCGCTTTTCGTAGCTGGGGACCAAAATGCCCCCCGCAATTCGAATCAAACATTGTTCCGGTTAACGGAGATTTTGTAATCACTGCAAATCGTCCTCCAGTTGGTGCAGCAGTCGCCGTCAGAGGACCAATCGCAAATACCAAAAGGTTCTCTGGAGCTAGAGGTGCGATATCAGGAGTAACGTGATCATAGACGATTTTAACTCCAAGTCCACGACCTCCCAAGAACTGGGTGAAAAAAGGCTGCGAAAGGGTTTTTTCTTGAGTGGTTTGTTTGGTGAGTGAAACCCAAAGCAGTTTCGTGTTAGCATATGCTTGACTTGATTTGTTTGCCATCTGAAAGCCTCCTAATCATTGAAAACGTTTTGATCACGATGCGGACATGTGACACATCTTTGTTTATACCAGAGATACACTTCCTTGGGTTGTTTGGCCAGACTCGCTTGTCGACTTGGGCAAGTCCAACATGGTTTGTCAGGTTCAAGAAATGTATCACTATAACCTGCCCAACGAAAGCCCTCTATTATGGCTACACCAGAACTGGTGCCCAGACGGTTTGCGCCTGCATCAACCATGCGTAACGCATCCTTGAAGGTTCGAATGCCTCCCGCTGCTTTTACACCCATTTTGTTACCTACAGTTTCTCGCATTAACTTCACATCATATGGTGTAGCGCCCATTGGCCCAAATCCAGTAGATGTTTTCACAAAATCTGCCCCAGCATCTTTACAAAGAAGACAGGCTTGCCGTTTTTCATCATCGATGAGGAAGCCCGTTTCAAGAATGACTTTCACTATTGCTCCATCAGCTACACTTACAACGGCTTCGATATCCGATTGAACCAAGTCATAGTGTTTGTCTTTAAGCGCTCCGATGTTAATTACCATATCAAGCTCGGAAGCGCCTTTATCAAGCGCTTCCTTTGCCTCAAATGCTTTGGCTTTCGAAAATGTGGCACCTAAGGGAAATCCCACAACAGCACAAACTGCTACTGAAGAGTCTTGTAATAACTCCGCAGCATACTTCACATGCACGGGGTTGATGCATACTGATGCGAAATCGTAAGCTATTGCTTCTTCGCAGAGTTCCGAAATCTTAGCTTGTTTTGTCTCCGGTTTGAGTCGTGTATGATCAATTAGTTTAGCGAGCTCCTCAACTTTCAAAGTCATCTTTGAACACTCCGTTACACCTGAATTGTCCCCTCATGAAGGATAAACTTGTTTCTTCCTAGAAAAAGACCCGGTTCTTGATAAAGTTCTGCAGCCTGAAAAAAGCTTATCTAACTAATGAGATGAATTCGTGTTAGGTGCCATCTCATGAATAAAAGACGGATAAAACTATTACAAACCCTGGTAGATGCATTTGGACCAAGTGGTTTCGAACGAGAAGCCTCTGCCATCGTTGCTAAGACAATGCGTCCAATTGCCGATGAAATCACCATTGACAAACTCGGAAGTGTTCAGTTCATCAAAAAAGGAACAGCGAAAACACCGCGAATACTTTTTGCAGGCCACGTTGATGAGGTAGGATTCATCGTCTCAGGAATCACCAAAGATGGATTTCTCAAAGTAAATCCTTTGGGTGGATGGTGGAGCCAGGTTGTTCTCGCCCAAAGGGTAATTATCAAAACGCGTAAAAATGAGCAATATTTCGGCGTTTTTGGAGCCAAGCCTCCCCACATTCTAAAACCAGACGAACGAAAGAAGCTCGTAGAACTCGATCAAATGTTCCTCGACGTAGGGGCATCATCTGAAGACGACATCAAAGAAATGGGAATTCAAATCGGAGATCCCATAATTCCTGATTCATCTTTCCAATTGATTCGGGATGGGAAATTAGCTGCTGCAAAGGCTTTCGATGACCGTCTTGGAGCATTCATCGCTATGGAGGTTGTTTATCAACTGAAGAAAGAATCGATTAGCCATCCGAATACCGTAATTGGAGCGGCCACAGTACAAGAAGAAGTTGGTCTACGAGGCGCACGGACAACTGCACATCTCATTGAACCAGATGTTGGTTTCGCTCTAGAAGTTGACCTCGCCGGCGACATGCCTGGAATCAAACCCGAACAAGCTGCTACAAAATTGGGCAAGGGACCAGCATTTTGCACCATGGATCGATCAATGATTCCCAACCAACCCTTACTCGACTTCGTAATAAAAACTGCGAAGAAAGCCAAAATACCTTACCAATTATCTCAAATGTATGGTGGCGGAACAGATGCGGGTGTCATTCACCTAGATCGAGTGGGATGCCCCAGCTTGGTTATTGGTGTGCCAACACGCCACATCCACAGCCACGTTGGTATTCTAAACCTAAACGACGTTGAGCAAACCATTGATTTGCTCGTAGAAGTAGTGAAAGGCTTGGATTCAAAGACTGTTAAAAGTTTCACAGACCTTTAGCAGAGCCCACATTCAAATCAAAAGAGTGGAGTAATGCTCTTATGGCAATCGAGCTTGTCGTATTTGATTTAGATGGCACTCTAGTTACGGCAGAGATTGATTTTCAGGCTATGCGACAAGCTATTCGAGATCTACTCATTGAACATGAATTTCCGACACACGTTCTTCCAATGAACAGTACGCAGGACTTGCTCCGCAGTGCTTTTGCCTACGCGGGTGAAAAAGGGTTTACTCCAATTGAGATAAGCAAACTACGTGATGAGGTCTATTTAGAGGCGGTGAAATTCGAATGGGAAGGAGCAAAAAAAGCCCAGTTAGTTTCTGGTGCCAAGGAGATTCTCAAAGCCCTACAACAGTATCAAGTCAATATTGCGATCTTAACCAATGACAACAAAGCCGTTGCCAAATATCTCTTGGAAAAATTTGGATTGATGGAATATGTTGATTTATTAATTACCCGTGAAGAGGCGCCCCACATGAAACCAGCTACTGCGGGGCTAGAATTAATTCTTAACCATTTTGATATTCCTGCTGAACAAACAATATTCATTGGTGATTCTACCATCGATATCATGACTGCAAATAAGCTAGGAATACGCTGTATTGCACGGCGTTCAAAACTTCGTACCGAGAAAGAACTTAGAGCTGAGGGGGCAATCGCAATTTTTTCAACATTGACTCCGATTATATCCTATCTTCGAGAACAGAAGCTGATGGACGACTAGTTGGAACGCAAACAAAAGGCTGATATGCAGACACCCAATTTATTTTCATTACGAAAATATACTATGTGAGGAAGCGGAGTGACATCGGATTTTAATCTCGAACAACTTCTAAAGAATGGAGAAACACGAAATACTGAGTTTAAACGTTCACTAACTGATAAAGACAAAGCTGGAGATCGTGGGGCAAAACTGATTGCCCAATTAAAATTAATTACTAGCGAGGGGCTAGGACAATTCGTCGTGGGAATCGAAGATCTTCACGGAAAGAAATGGGAAGTATATGGACTCACAAACGATGAAGTAGAAATCAGTAAATCCGTCCTCAAAACTCTATGTAAGGAAGCGGGAATTGAGATTCTAGAAGAAACACATTACAATACCGAGCAAGGAATTGTCACAAGTTTCACCTTAGCCCGAGTTATTACTCCGATGGTTCCCGAAACATTGGGTATAAACTTAGTTGGACGGGTAAACAGTGGAAAAACAACCCTAGCTGGTGTTCTGATCCAAGGTAAACTCGATGATGGAAGTGGGTATGCCAGAGCAGTACTCCTAACGTATCCCCAAGAATTGAAGAGAGGGCAAACAGCGGATCTTCATGTTACGTTTGCCGCGATAGACAAAGAAGGTAAATTCATCGCTATGCAAGCACCATTGGACAAGTCAAAACGTGCCCGGATTCTAGATCAAGCTCACCGAATAAT
>JABXGS010000106.1 GCA_016550425.1 archaeon | reverse complement strand
GAGTTCTTGCTCTTCCCATTCTTTTCGAGCAACCTTCTGTTCAATCGCTTTCATCCCTACAGCAACAGCTTCCGCTGGATAAAGTTCCCACTCATCCATACTTGGAATTACATAATCCTCACGTAAACCTCGTTCTTCTGCGAGGTCAGCAAGCCGTGTGGCTGCCGCAATACACATTTCATCGGTAATTTCCATCGCTCGGACATCAAGGGCTCCACGGAAAATCGCTGGAAATCCAAGACTATTATTGATCTGGTTATCAAAGTCAGATCGCCCAGTTCCTACTACTTTCGCACCAGCTTCTTTAGCCTCCCAAGGCCAGATTTCAGGAAGTGGATTAGCACAAGCAAAGACAATAGCATCCTTTGCCATCTTCTCGACCCATTCTTTCTTAATTAGACCAGGAATGGGGGCAGAAGCACTGATACACACATCAGCACCTCGAAGTGCTTCACCAAAGTCCCCAGAGCGTTGTTCTTCGTTGGTGAGGATAGCCAAGTCATACTTCTCATGCTCATCATCTTTCATTGCTTTCAAATCTTCACGACCTTTGTAAAGAAGTCCATCACGGTCACAGAGGATAAGATTACTCGCCGGCACCCCTGCTTCGATGAGTAACTCAGCAGTACAAGTGTTCGCGGCTCCAACGCCAAGCATCGCGATCTGGACTTGATCCAAGGATTTCCCAACAAATCGTAGTGCACCCATTAAACCTGCAAGGATAATTGTTGCAGTACCCTGCTGATCATCATGAAATACAGGAATTTTCATGTCCGTTTTCAGTCGATGCAAAATGTTGAAACATTTGGGCTTTGAAATATCTTCAAGGTTAATACCACCAAAGGCGGGTTCAAGGAGCTTGGTTGCCCGAATGAAGTTCTCAGGATCTTGCGTGTTTAAAGCAATAGGAACCGCATCAACACCCCCGAGATACTTGAAAATTAAAGACTTACCCTCCATCACTGGCAGACTTGCTTCTGGACCAATATTTCCAAGTCCGAGAACGCGACTTCCATCGGTTACAACTGCAATCATGTTGGCTTTGTTGGTGTGGTCCCAAACTTTGTCGGGATTGGCTTCGATATCGCGACATGGTGCAGCGACGCCTGGGGTGTACCAAATGGCGAAGTCTTCAAATCCCCGGATGGTGCATTTGGGGATGGTTTGAATTTTACCCCTGTAATAAGGGTGTAGTTGCATGGCTTCTTTTGCCGGTTGTTTGGCTTTTTCGAGCAGCTCTTCTTTGGTTGGTGGTCGTTCAGATTGGGTCATGAATTTGCATCTCGATGACGTATTCCCCTCCAGTTGGGGTTTGAACCGTTCGATGAGTCAGTTAAGTGTATTTCTCTTCATCGAGATTCCTTAAACCTCAAAAATGCGAAAAGATGCCTAATAATCAATTCTTGCGCAGGCATTCACATCAAATGGCTGACGAGACAAGAGATTGAGGACTTGCAGTCGTGATACGTAGCCACATGAGATTCGCTATGGTTTCAAAGACTTCTGAGACATTGAGCCCCAATTTGGAACTTGTTTCAAGATACCCGACGAGATTATTAATTTTCGTATAATCGTAGGCCATATCACTGTTCTTGTTTCCCACATCTCGCTTAGTTCCAACTAAGAGAATGGGTATATCATCTGTATTGCTACGAACCAGGTTAAGCCACTCATCAAGATGGTAGAATGTAGGGGGACGGGCTAAATCAAAGGCGAGGATACAACCCAAGGCCCCCCGGCAATAACTTGGCAAAAGAAAGCGGAAACGCTCCTCACCCGCGAAATCCCAAATTGTCAGAGTAACAATGACTCCCTCCATTTCAATGTCACGTGTAGCAAATCCTGAACCAACGGTCATCCGCTGATCCAGATAGTTCCCCGTTAGGTAGCGGTGAATTAACGTGGTTTTACCCACACCTCCATCGCCCACAATAATCATTTTCAAAACTGCTTTCCGGGGTAGCGCAGTGTCACCAGTTGAAATCCAACCTACTGGATTTGGTTGCATATCTTCTACCCCGTTGATATTCTTTGAAAGATAGCTGTGTCTTATCCCGCTGGTTCATGCCCTTATCGTTCCTCAAAGATGAGGACGAATATTTCAACGAGTACAGATTACTGCCGTTTCGGTCCTTCTTAAAGTCTGTTTCAATGAAGAATCTCTTAGGACTTTTGTTGCGATTTTCTGTATTTTCCTTGAGGAATTATTGTTGTGCAATTCGATTTGCTATCAGAGCTGCAATAGCCCCAGCTCCAATCCCATTATCTATATTCACAACAGCTAACCCAAGCGAACAGGATTGCAGCATGGAAATTAAGGCACCAAGACCTTCTGCACCTAATCCATAGCCTGTTGAGATTGGAAGACCAATAACAGGAATATCAACAAGTCCCGTTACTAAGGAGGGCAGAGCTCCTTCCATACCAGCTGCAACAATGAGGATATCGATGCCTTGTTCGACCATTTCCTCCAGTTCTGGAAAAAGACGGTGAACCCCTGCGACCCCCACATCATATGCAGTAAAGACTTGGCAGCCCATTTGCTCAGCCATTACTCTGGAAGCCTCTGCAACACGTCTATCGGATGTTCCTGCCGCAATAATACCGATTTTGCCACCAGTTTGTTGAGGTTTGTAGTTTCGTTTGTGGATAACAGCGATCTCTCCTTCACCGAACACCTCAAAAACCAAATCAGATGCATGTTTATCATTTATCGCTCTTTGCTGATCTTCGGTTAATTTGCTAAGAATCAGGACCGGTTTTACATTGATTCCCGCTTCAATAATTTTCATAAGATCAGAAACTGATTTGTTCACAGCAAAGATTACTTCAGGGATGCCTTTGCGAGTTTCTCGTTGCACATCTAGTTTTGCTAGTTTGGCGACTTCGACGATGTTAAAGATGCGAAGTTTCATTTCTGCCTCTTCTACAGTGCAATCACCTTGAGCGACTTTTTTGAGGATATCACGAAGCTCACTCATTGCTCCTTCCACCAGTTTCTCATAGATGAACCGAGTATATTAAAGCTTGAAGATTTGACAACTTAATGGGAAACATACGTGCCTGATTCAAAGATATTAGTCATCGACCCACAACTTGCTGGTATTGCAGGGGATATGTTCGTTGCCGCCCTTCTGGATCTTGGAGCTAAAGCCGATAAAGTAATTAGTGCAATGGAAGCGTCGGCAAATTATATCCCGAATTGCCAAAAGGTGTCAGTGAAACCAAAGCCGGTGACGCGGAGTCATATAGGGGGATTGTACCTCGAGATTCAGATTGAAGAAGAATATTCAACTCGTCCTGGTAAAGTTCTCCTAGAAGCCGTTCAATCAATGACAAATGATCTGAAGCTTTCTCAACCTGCATCGATGTTCGCATCTCGGGCGATTCATACCCTTGTTGAAGCTGAAGCAAAGGTGCACCGCCATTCAATGGGAGAAGTTCATCTGCACGCAGCGGGGTCAGTTGATACAGTCCTTGATGTAATTGGCACTGCAGTCGCGCTTGAGACACTGGGCATCGCGAATCCTCAAAATACGAAGTACTATGCACTACCAATCGCCGTAGGTGGTGGAACCTTTCCAAGCAGTCATGGACGTTTAGCAGCACCTGGGCCCGCAGTAATGAACATCTTGACGAAACACAAACTTGCTTTCAGAGGAGGCCCACACATGTGTGAGATGGCTACACCCACAGGAGTCTCCTTGCTGGCTTCGCTGAACCCCACGTCAACACAAATATTTCCAGAGATATACTCGCTCGCAGTCGGATATGGTGCAGGAACCGGAGAAATTCCCGGAATTCCTAACCTTCTTCGTTTTGTCTTAGGAAAATCAAAATACTCATTTAACTCTGAGGAGGGCTAGCCACAATTTCAACCATGAGTGAATCACTCCAACAAAAACGAAACCAGGTAATTATACACCTAAAGCAATTGGGGAGCGTCTTAGTGGCTTTATCAGGTGGCGTTGATAGCGCAGTAATGGCAGCTCTTGCCTATGAAGCATTGCAAGATAAAGCAGCTGCAGCAACTTTCAATTCAGCCTTGATGATTCCTGAAGAAGTCGAAGATGCGAAACAAGTTGCGAAAACCATTGGAATTCGACATTATGTGCAAGCCTTGAATGAATTGAAGATTGCGTCGATTGTTCCGAATCCAGTTGATCGCTGTTACCATTGTAAACTCCACCGATTTCGTGAAGCCCAAGAATTAGCCATCAAACTAGGATTAGCAGTGGTCGTTGATGGCACAACAGCGAGCGATCTGGGCGAGTACCGACCAGGACTGAGAGCAATAAAGGAACTTGGGATCATCAGCCCCCTACTTGAGGTAGGTATTACAAAACCGGAATCCCGACAACTCGCAAGGGAATTAGAACTCCCCGTGGCCAATAAGCCTTCAAACAGTTGCTTAGCCACTCGAATACCTTATGGTGAAACTCTCACAGAAGACCGGCTTGCCAGGATTGCAGCCGCCGAAAAAGCGATTCGCAATATTGCAGATGTGAGTGTCATTCGAGTACGGGATCATGGCCGTCTTGCCCGGATTGAAGTTCCTTCCCATCAAATCCAGATGTTGCTTCAAAAGTCAATATCAGACCAGATTATCAAACATCTAGAATCCTTAGGCTACGAGTTCGTCACGGTTGATTTGAAAGGGTATCGATTTGGAAGCTTCGATGAAGAGCGATAAAGAATATTCCCATAAATGGAAAGGCAGTTCCGTTTCCAACGAAATCATACTCATGTAATTCCAAGAACGAATGAAAGGCTTTTATCAGAACGGGTCCACGATTAGCATTAACCTGATTTCACTGAGGGAAATAAATGGATAGGCCCAAAGTAGGACTCATCACACTCTCCCTTGCTCGGGAACGAACAGATATCGCCAAACAAGCCCATAAGGAACTACAAAAAGCTTTGAAAACGCAACCTCTTGAAATAAGTCCTCATGATGAACTCGTTCTAACGATGGAAGATTCGGTTCGGATTTCTGAAGATATGGTGCATGACCATATTCAGTGTATCATCTATAACATCGGCTCTTGGGTGTATGCCCCGATGGTTGTCTCAGCAGTCCAAGCCACAGGATTACCGAGTATCGTTTATGGATATCGCAGCCCTGCAGCCTTTAGCCTCGTTGGTGCCGCGATTACGCATGGCAGTCTTGATGAATTGAATCTACTGCATCGGTTTGTTTATGGAGAACCCGATTCGCCAGATGTGTTGGATGCAATTACCAGTTATTGCCGAGCCGCGATGACCTTTGATGACCTCAGTCGAAGCAAAGCTGTTGTCATTGGTGGAAAAACCATGGGGATGGTGACCTCAGCTGTGGACTTTAGTCAGATGAAAGATATCTTCGGGACCGAGATTGAGCATGTAGATATGCTGCGATTATACCTGAATGCACAGAAAATATCTGTGAAGAAAGTAAAGGAGAAAATCGCCTGGGTAAAGAAGACCTATGGATCGGTTAATGTTTCTGACGAGATTCTCGAAAAAAGTGTTCGATTATATTTTGCCATGAAAGAGCTGATGGAGACTGACGGGTATGCCTTTGGTGGATTCAAGTGTCAACCTGAATTCATTGACAACTATGTCAGTGGTTGTATGCCAATTTCTTGGTTGATTAACGAAGGCATCATGATTTCTTGTGAAGCGGATATGAATGCAGCCTTCACGATGCGAATCTTGCACCTATTGAGTGGACAACCCGTGTTATTTGCTGATGTTAATGATCTAGATATGAATACTGGAATTTTACGCCTCGTCAATTGTGGGACAATTGCAACCGATATGGCTACCTCACCGAAGGATGTCGATTGGAATCCCCAATACGAGTATATGGGTGAAGCCGGAGGAGCGTGTCCAACATTCAGTTGTAAGGAAGGTCATGTCACCTTAGCAAGACTGGCTCGAGTAGGAGGAGAGTATGTAATGCAAATCGCAAATGGTGAAGTTGTAGTCCAAGACAAAGAAACCTTCAAGGAAGCACGCGATCGCTGGCCACATGCCTTTATCAACCTCGAAGGCGATCCAGACCTATTCGTTCAGCACTTACGATCTAACCATCTACACATGGTCTACGGTGACGTCGTTGATGAGCTCTATGATTTCTGTGAAATTTTAGGAATTGAACCAATTTACACCTAACTTGCTTGCATCATTGCTTGGGCTTGTTTGTGAAGACGCTGAGAAAACAAAGCTGTGAAAAGAAATACAATTACCATTGTTGTGATAACAGCAAGTAGAATCAGTTCAAAGGCGAAAATCATGCTGAGACCAAGATATAGGTATGCGAGTGATAGTGTGATACCTGTCAGAAGATGATTAAGGATTGTTGAAACATTAGCAGGTATCATCGCCTTAGGTTGCTCATAGAATTTCAGAGTATATCGTGCACCAATAAGGCTTAGCGGGATGGTTGACAAAACGAGGATCGAGTACCAAGTAGTAATATTGAAAAGAATCGCAAAGATGACAACAAGGTAGACTAGCAATAGAATGGCAACGTAGAGAATAGCTGCGCGTTGTCGCCCTAACCGAACAACTAGGGTCCCTTTTCCGGAGTCTCTGTCAGCTTTGAAATCAGCAAACTCGTTGATATACAGAATCGCTGACACAAGGAAGGCAACAGGCAAAGCCATAATTATCGGTTCCCAGGTAAAAAACTGAGTCTGAGTAAAGAATGCTCCAAGAGTGAGAAAGATACCAAAACAGATACCTATGACAATCTCACCTATTCCACGGCTAACGAATTTAAATGGCGGAGCAGTGTAGAAGAACCCAAGAAAAACACCAAGAAATCCCAGAACCAATACGAGAAGCCCACGAGTGATGGTCAGATACAGACCGATTATTGCTCCGATACTAGAGAGCACAATTGAACCGGCTAGGACTGCTTTGGGAGAGAGGAGACCTTTTTGGATCATACGACTTCCACCAGTAAAAGGTCGAATGTATTCGATGTTGATGTTATCTGATCCCAGTCGATAATCCCAGTAGTCATTTGCCACATTCGCACCAAGGTGTATGAACACCCCGCCGATAAGAGTAAGGATAAAAACATCCCAGAGGAAAATCCCCGTGACTCCCCACGCGATTGCAGTTCCCAAAAGGATCGGTACGACTGAAGCAGTAGCAAATGGAAGACGAAGCTCTCCCAACCATATTTTGGTTTTACTTGGCTCTTCTTCTTGAAATTCAGACATAGTATTTGCCTCTATTCTTGAACGGTAAGAATCAATATTCGCGGTGCACTGTAAAGTCAGCAAGTTGTTCGAGAGCCGAATGGTTTAGGAAATTGTATTCTTGAAGCAATGCTTTGGCTCGATCAGCATAATCTTGGGCTAGTTCCATAGTATGTTCATAGGCTTTGCATTGATCAATTAGTGAGAGAATTGTGTTCCATTGATGTTTATTGATTGCGTCGATGCATGTTTTTCGATCAGCTGCTGAGCAGTTTTCGAGAGTATAAAGAAGGGGATAATTCCCTCGTTTCATTCGAAAATCAGAGAATGTAGATTTCTGCAGTTTTTGTTGTGTAGCTTGAATATCAAGCACATCATCTCGGAGTTGAAATGAGAATCCAATACAAGAACCAAATTGTGCCAACACCTCACGTTCCTTTTTAGTAGCTTCGCCAACAATAGCACCTGTTCTTGCAGCTTCTTCAAGAAACACTGCAGTTTTTCGTTCAATCATTTTCAGATATTCTTCCGTTGTATAAGCTGCTTCTTTCTCAGGAGTGATGTAGAGATCAAGAACTTCACCTTCACACATACGAACACCCCCAGCACCAATATTAGCCACCAACTCTGGAGAACCATGGGTGCCTATAATTTTGAAAGCCTGGGCAATGAGAAAATCTCCAGCAAGAAGGGCAATGTCGTGTCCGTATTTCTTGTGTACGGTTGGAACTCCTCTTCGCAGATCATCTTGATCGATAATATCATCATGGATGAGACTTGCAGTCTGTAGAAGCTCAGCGGCAACAGTTATTGGAAGAACTTTGGCAATTGATCCACCAACAGCTTCACAGCTGAGTAGGGTTACTAGTGACCGAAACCGCTTGCCGCCAGTAATTATAAGATGATGAGCAGCATGATAGAGAATTTCTGGTTCACCTTTTTGTTTTTTAAGATAATCTAAAATGGCGGAATTGATGAGTACAATTCGAGCCTGGATGTACTCGCTATCTAGAAAAGTTGTGGGTCCACCTTTTGTAGTGCTAATGCTTGAAGCTTGAATTGAAGACACGGGCTGATTGCTATTAGTTGATGTTGAATCGCGATTAGGCATTCACTGAAAACTCCTTTGCAATCGTTTCCTATTATTTACTGGTATTATTTGAAGGTACGTTTTGACCATTGAATCTAAACAACACGTCCCTAAGAAGATATGGAACTTCGTATACGTAAAAGGAAATAGACATGATTGACTTTCGATCATTTGGATACCAACGCTAATATCTTTACGAGTGTTTTTGAAGCTATTTTAACTGAAAAGGGAAGCCTACAGCGAATTAAATGTTGCAAGTATCGAGGACCAGCTAGTTGCATGCAACGGTTTGTTAAGTTATCTGAAGTCAGTATTCGATCCGCAATTCGCAAAATATCTAAAGCAGAACCTAACTCCTGTCCGAATTCTTTTTTCCATGTCTCTTCATACCAGCATAGTGGCATGTTTTCCTGAATGTGCTTAGCAGCTGCAATTCCGGCTACTTCTCCCCC
This sequence comes from archaeon, assembly GCA_016550425.1. The sequence continues at coordinate 25,149 of JABXGS010000106.1, read as the reverse complement.
ACCCAAGGCAGTTGGAATTCCACCTCCATTTGAGGCCATTACATGTCCAGCAGCATCACCAACCAGAAGAACTGAATTAAAATAAGTTCGTGTTACTGGGCCACCTACAGGTACAATGGCACCGGTTTTTCGTAGGATTTTTCCATTTTTCATTCGATCTGCGTTTGCCGGATGTGAATTAATAAATCGATGGAGATAGGAAAGTGCAGTGTCAGAATTTTTTAAAAATGCTGGGCGAAAACCAAGTCCAATATTAACTGTTGCTTCATCTTTCGGGATTACCCAAGCATAACCACCAGGAGCAATCTGGCTACCAAAGTACATCTCAGTTGTATTTGGGTCACAGTCAATATTTGTCATGACAAACTGAATAGTTGGAGATAAATCGCGCGACCTATTCTCATAGCGTACTCCTATTGACCGGGCTATCCGTGATTGGGTTCCATCAGCTCCGATAATAATTTTTGCGTTGATTGTTTGACGACCAGATTTATTTTTAACAACGAGCTGATTTGCGTTTGTTCGTTTCAATACAGTACTCTGCAACTGTATTTGGGCACCTGCAGCTATTGCTTGATTTGCGAGATGTTGATCAAACTTTGCACGGTCAATAATATTTGATACTAGCCGAAATTCATAAGCACGATTATTTGGCGAGACAAGTAAAAGACGTGAACTGCGATTGGTAATTACAGCCGAGGGAACGTCTACGAGACGTGCTACTCGTGGAGAATTGGGGAGGAGATCTTGCATTTCCTCCGGCACTGGTAGATATTCTCCACATTGCACAGGGATACCGATTTGTTTTCGACTATCGAAAACGATGGTCTTTAGTCCAAGTTTAGCCGCTGTCTTTGCGGCCGTGCAACCGGCAGGTCCTGCTCCTACTATTGCAACATCAAAGGAGGATGCAGACATTTTGTTCAGTCCATCTTACTTGATAGGAGATGGAGATAGCGAGGGCTTCTACTTTAGGCTAGCGATATTTCATTTTGTCAACCAAATTCATGTTTGGCAGTATGACTATTATGTAGTTTCGATTGGTTCTTCGTAGAAGCAATCACGGGCATCTTCACCGAAGAACATGTCCATGAGCCATTCCATTGATCCTTTTACGGTTTGCCAATATAACATTCCAAATCCCTTCTTCATCATCATATTGAAGCGTGAGGGTTGGACATCTTTTGCATTGCGACCATACGCTGTGATTACGAATAATCCTTTGCCGTATCCAACATCCATGGGGCAATGTGTTCGCCCAGTGAAGTGACAAGTTTCACCTGTCTGTTTTATATCCGCAACGATGTTCTTTGCAACCACAACAGCCTCAAGATGTGCTGTGACCCCTGATTTGGATGTTGGCAAATCGGCGACATCACCAAGCGCATAAACATTTTCATGGTCTTTGACAAGCATAGTATGTTTATCAACAGGAATCCAACCATCTTCATCTCCGATGTTGGAATCGATTATTCCTTGTGGCGCTTTATGTGGTGGTACAACAAACATCGCTTCATAATCTAATTCTCCACCCTCCATCGAATAGATAATTTTCTTTTTCGGATCAACTCGATCGATATTGAAGAAAGGATGAATGATAATTCCTCTCTCTACAAATCGCTTCTCAACGGTCTTACTTATCGTCGCATCTGGATAAGGTCGAGGAAGGGGTGTTATAAAGTGAACCTCAACCTTGTCTTTCAATTTCTTCTTTTTCAGGAACTGCTCAACAAGGAATGCTGCTTCCACAGGTGAGGGAGGACATTTGTGTGGTAGAGTACTTATTCCGACGACTATCTTTCCAGTTTTGACTTTATTGATTCGTTCCCATATTGCTAAGGCATTTTCTTGAGTTGAATGAAAGTCGAGATTGGCTTCATTGAATCCTGGAATCTCTTCCCGAGTGATTGAAGCACCGGTTGCGATGACTAGAAAGTCGTACTGATAGGTATTGTTGTTTGCTGTCGTGACTGTCTTCTTTTTGTAATCAATTTTCGCTACAGGATCAACGTGAAAGTTTACATGTTTATGCAGGAGTTTTTCCTCTTTGCGTTCGATTTTCTTTGGGTTCATTCCTTTGAATGCAATATAGAGGAAGTTTGGTTGGAAGAGATGTTTCCCATCAGCGTCTAAGAGGGTGATTTCAACCTCACCCTTCTTGATTTCTTTTCCAAGTTCCTTTGCCATTAAATTAGCGGCAAGTGTACCTGCGGTACCTCCGCCAAGGACGAGGATTTTTTGCATTGTATATTCCCAACTATTGTTTTGCAGTTATTTTTACTAAAGCGCGGATGACACCATCGTTCTCCTCAATGTTGAGGAGCTCGTTGTTGGTTGCAGAAGCCCAGCCAGTGATATCTGGTGTAAAACCCGGATCCGTTGCTAGGATTTCAAGGATATCTCCATTCTGAGCTTTTCGATAAGCCCGTGCTACTTCGGTGATTGGACCAGGGCAGGCCATACCACGGCAGTCAACTGTCTTTGTTGGAGTTTCAGCCATTTTACCATCTCCATAGGTTCAGTAGCTATTACTTGAATCGGATTGATTCTGAGGTTCCATTTCGACTAGCGCAGCCTAAATGAACAATGTGATATCCGCGTCCTTAGCAAAATTGAGGAATGCCGCAGCGCCGAGGACATCATCGACTTCATCTATCAAATCTTCGCGTTTGATATTCATGACGTCCATGGTCATTTGGCAGGCGTAAAGCTTTGCACCAAGTTCTTTGGCATCGCGGATCATGTCTGGAAGCCCCTTAGCTCCAGCTTTTTTCATTCGACCTTTCATCATTCCGGTGCCGATTCGCATCATACCACCTAGTTTGGCTTTTTCAGCACCTCCCTTCTTGAGAAGGTTCAGACCCCAGAAGGTGAAGAATACGCTTACATCCATATCCATGGAAGCACCTGTTACGCCAAGAATAAAGGGCGGATAGGCCATATCCATGGTGTTCTTTGAGACGATTATCGCCATACTTTTTTTACCATTTTTTTCAGGCATCTCATGCAACTCCATGCTACTAGCAGTTGCTAATATTAGAACATTCGACAATTTGAATATGTTCTACATAAAAGCTTTTCCATTATCATACAGACTTGAAAGATAATCAACGAAATGCTTATAAAATCTGTCAAGAAGCCTTCTTGAGCGTACAACGTCTTTGTTACACTGGACGATGAACATTCAATTTCCAAAAGCTTTATGTATTAGAATATTTGAATATGTCGGATTGACTTGTGGTAGCAACAAGGTCACCAAGAGGACGGTTTGACAATGCAACTTGTAGAATTTGGCCTCATCCTTGTTTTCATTGCACTGATCTTCTCATCATTTCTTGCTTCCATCATTCTCTCTAGACTTGTAAGTCCCAGAAATCCATCCAAGGAAAAGACAACAAGTTTTGAATGTGGCGAAGAACCAAGCGGAGCTGGACGGGAGCAGTTCGTTTTTCGGTATTATCCCTACTTGTTGATGTTCTTAGTGTTTGATGTTTCAGCGATGTTCCTTTTTGCTTGGGCGGGGGCTTTCTCTTCGTTAAGCTTCGAACTTCATCTGGTAGTGTTAGCCTTCCTTTTGATTGTTTTACCTCCGATCGCGTATGCAGTGAATGTAGCAGCGAGGGCCGAAAGGTGGCGGGAAAAATGACGGCAATCGGTTCAGCCTTTGTTGGTTCACTTCGCAGTGCCTTGAATCGTGTGGTAAATGTCAAACCATTTCGATATTTGGTGAATTGGTCACGGTTGTATTCTCTCTGGCCTGTCCATTTGACTACTGCATGTTGTAGTGTGGAATTCGGAGCAACGATGGGTTCAGGCTTTGATGCAGAACGACTTGGCGTTCTTCCTCTCGGATCTTTGCGACAATGCGATCTCTTGATCATTGAGGGAACTGTAACGAAAAAAATGGCTGAGCGGATTGTTCGGATTTACCACCAGATGGCTTCTCCTCGTTATGTAATTGCCATGGGGGCTTGTGCAATAACAGGCGGCGTTTTTCGAGGCTCTTACAGCATAGTTCCAGGCGTTGATAAGATACTCCCTGTCGATGTGTATGTCCCTGGATGTCCACCTAGACCGGAAATGCTCATAGATGCAATTTTAGAGCTTCAACAAAAAATCAGGGAATCTAAGGTGAGTTTAGTTGATGATACAAAGTGATGTGTTTGAATTGCAGGCAGAAATCTGTAAGGTGTTAGCGAATCCAAAACGTATCCGCATTATTCACATTCTAAAAGATACTGAAAAAACAGTAACTGAAATTTCCCAGGAGCTAGGGATTACCCAATCAAATACCTCACAACACCTAATGAAAATGAAAACAAAAGGTGTCCTTAAATCGCGAAGAGACGGACGCGAGATATATTACAGCATTGCAGTTCCTGAGCTCTCCATTGCCTGTGAGTTCGTTGGACGCGCCTTGGAGAAAATCGTTGCTAGACCGATAACTTGAACATAGGAGAAAGATGAATTTGTCGAAGTATCTTAAAGACATGGAATCCACTTTCACAGAAACAGCAATTAAGATTAGCGACAGGCATCCAAACCAACCTGTCATTCGCACTGACCGTGAATTCCTTCAATCCATCGCGCAGTATCTAAAAGACACCGTAGGGTTCGATCATGTAATATCGGTCACGGTCATTGATGACATAGAGAATGACCAGTTTCTGATTGCGTATCATCTTTCCTCAGTCCAAATTGTCAAACTTCATGGAATCGTCTTAACCCTAGAATTAACTGTTCCAAGAAAAAGTCCACACGTACCTTCATTGATTTCAATCTGGTCCAGTGTTGAGTTTCACGAACGCGAGGGGTGGGAGATGTTTGGTGTAGAGTTTGAAGGGCATCCTAGGCTTGAACGTCTGCTTTTACCAGAATCCTGGGAGGGGGGCAATCCACTTCGAAAAGACTTCAGATTACAGGAGGACCCACAATGAATGAAATCGAGTATAGCATGGGTCCTCAACATGCAGGTACAGGCCATATGCGGCTGAAGATCCATCTATCTGGTGACCATGTAATCCAAGCACTTCCAGATCCGGGTTATGTGCATCGGGGAGCAGAAAAGCTCTGTGAGACAAAAGAATTCCTTTGGAATATTCCCCTTCTTGAACGCGTATGTCTCCCGGATACTACATCTGCTGCATGGGGATACGTCCTCGCACTTGAGCGGCTATTGGGGGTAGAACCCACTGAGTCTGCTCGGTATATGCGTGCTTTATTCGCAGAGATGAATCGGATTGTGAGCCACCTATATTGGCTTGCAATCTTTGGTATTTTTCTTGGTCACTCAACGATGTTCATGTGGCCCTTCGCTGATCGGGAACCCTTCATTGAGCTTGCTGAAGCAATCTCCGGGGCTCGATTGACATACACTGATATATACCCAACTGGCGTGCGTCATGGGCTCCCGGATAATTTTGTGCCACGAATGATGAAGGTAACCAAAAATTTCCGTAGTCGTCTCGTCGATTATGAGCGGATCTTCTTCACGACCGACATTTTCAAACAGCGAACCAAAGAGGTTGGAGTTCTCACAAAAGAGGAGGCTATTCGATTGGGAACCACAGGACCCGTTCTCAGAGGATCTGGTGTGAATTACGACCTTCGGAAAATTGATCCTTATGGACCCTATTCTAAATTAGATTTCAAAACTGCTGTTATGGATGGGGGGGATAGCTACTCCAGAGCAATGGTTCGGTTAGAGGAAATGCGGACAAGCACCTCATTGATTGAGCAAATATTGGAGAAAATGCCTTCAGGAGAGGTCGGGTTAAGAACGCCGAAGAAAGTTCCTGCTGGCACCGCTTATACACGAGTAGAATCTGCCCGAGGCGAATTAGGGTACCTTGTTGTAAGCAATGGTGAAAAACAGCCAAGTCGCGTAAAAATTAGCACTCCGTGCTTCCGTCACCTCCCAGCTCTTGAATTCTTGCTTAAAGACATTGATCTGGCAGACGTTCCAACCATTTACTGGAGTCTTGATTACTGGCCACCAAATGCGGATAGGTAGTGCGTAATGATGCAAGTTTTTGAAACGATTAATATGTTCATTCTGCAGATAATTGTTTTTCTTCAAGTGAATTTCACAACCATTTTTCTTATAACCGTCTTCCCCGGTTTTCTCACTATTGTTCTCGCCGCAGCAGCAATAATCTGGTTTGAACGCAAATTTCTGGCAAAAATGCAATTACGCGTAGGACCTCAATATGCAGGACGGATTGGTGGTATATTCCAACCCATCGCCGATTTTTTGAAACTCATCTTCAAAGAAGGAATAATTCCTAAACGTGCAGATAGCTTCTTCTATCAATTGGCACCATTACTCATTGTTACCCTTGCAGCTGTTACTGCAACTGTTATTCCCGTAGGGCCCAATGCAGTGATAGCTAATCTTCAATTTGGGCTGCTATTTATTTTCGCAATTGGAGCGATTTTCCCAGTTCTAGCCTTCTTGACTGCTTGGGCGAGTAATAGTGTTTATCCGTTTCTAGGAGGTTTACGTGCCCTTCTCCAAATGATCGCCTATGAGGTGCCCTTGTGGCTATCGGCTTTAGGAGTAGTTATTCTAGCAGGCTCTTTCAACCTCGTTGAGATTGTCTTGGCACAAAATTGGCTTTGGTTTGCAATTCTCATGCCTCTTGGTGCCATAATCTATTTCATAGCGCTCCTAGTTGAAATTGAGCGTCTCCCCTTTGACTTGCCTGAAGCAGAACCAGAGATTGTGACAGGTTATATGAGCGAATATTCGGGGATGAACTTTGGCCTTATGATGATGTCACAATACCTCAAGTTATACCTGGGGGCACTACTTTTCACAACTCTCTTCTTAGGGGGATGGTTAATGCCTCCGTTCATCACGAACATGTTTCCATTTATTCCGCCATTTGTATGGACCTTACTCAAAACGGCTTTTGTCGTTGTTCTCTTCCTCATTCCACGAGGAATCTATCCACGCGTGAAAATCTCGTTACTCCTTCGTTTGGGATGGAACCGTTTGTTCCTTCTTGCGATTGTGAACCTCTTCCTTGTTGTCGGAATAATGATTTTCTTCGGAGGGATTCCCTAATGCCAATTAGAGCGTCATGGGCGGGACTCAAACAACTCTTCAAGCGTCGTGTCACAATCAAATATCCAAGTAAAGAATTAGAACTGCCAAAGAGTGAAAGGGCGCGGCATGTCTTCTATTTCAATCGGTGTATTAGTTGTTCTTTATGTGCACGGAGTTGCCCAACAGCAGCTATTACTATGATTGATTATCCAAGAGAGGGAAAACCGAAAAAACACCCACAAATTGATTATGGTCGTTGCATATTTTGTGGATATTGTGTTGATGTCTGCCCAAAGCATGCCTTAGTTCATTCTCGCTATTTTCACCTCGCAGCTCGCGAAACGGACCCATTGATCTATAGCCCAGATCAACTCGCTGAGATTCCTGAAGGAGAAAAGCATCTCCTCCCCTCTGAAGAAGAATTGAAGAAGGAGGAAGAACCATGATTGATCCATTCTTCTTACCAGATCTTGGATTGCTTATAATTGGAGTGCTAACAGTCGGTGCAGCGATTGCAGCTATCGAATCTAGAGAAATCGTGTATGGAGCCATTTCATTAGCAGGTATGATCCTAGGAATTGCGGGACTTTACATCTTATTGGATGCAACTTATGCCGCAATGTTTCAAATCTCTGTGTATATAGGCGCAGTGGTAGTTCTCATTTTCTTCACTATCATGGTCGTCCCGTATGAACATTGGAAGCACCGACTCAAACGACCGTGGCGTGAATGGCTGATTCCACTGGTTATCAATAGTTTTCTTCTCGGTGTGCTTCTCTATATTTTTTACACACCTGCCATTGTCTCAGCGTCTCCTGATCCGGCTTTCAGTTGGAATCTGACAGAACTGGCATTAGTCCTTCTACAGGATTATGGTGTGGTTCTACTAGTTCTCGGACTCGTACTCGTCTCAGCACTCCTAGGAGCGCTAACTCTAACCAAAAAGGAGGGCGAATCCTAATGGCATCCCTTTACATATATCTGATTATCGTCGCTGCTCTCGCTGTTATTGGGCTCTATGGACTGACAAGTAAACGGAACGTTATGCGGTTATTCTTCAGTATTGAAATTCTCATGAATGGGGCGAACTTGAGTATTGTTGTATTTGCTCGATACGTCCTCTGGGGAACCGCAGCACTCGCAATTAATGGGCAAGCCATTGTACTTTTTGCAATTGCCCTTGAGGCTGCTGAAGCTGTCATGGCGCTTGCGATTATTCTACTAGTTTCACGTGTGCGTGGTTCAGTTGACATCCATGAACTACATGACTTGGAGGGCTAACACCGATGCAGACAATATTCGACTCGATCATATTATTCCTGCAAACGTACCCACTAACCCTTGGTGTATTCCTTCCAATTCTCTTTGCTGGGTTAATCCTCTTCTTCGCCCGTTACAGAGAGCGTCTAGCAGTCTGGTTAGGTGTTCTGGCGATTTTCCTTTCTACTGCCCTGGTTTTTTTCCGAGGCTTTGATTTATTTCCATTCTCAGCTACCTCACCCGCTATTGTTACTGAGACATTTCTCTGGATTCCTACGCTTAATGTCACTCTCAGTTTCATGCTTGATGGTCTCAATTTCCCCATCGTTCTTATCACAGCTATTGTAACCACGCTTATACTTCTTTTTAGTAGACATTTCTTTGAAGGTGAGAAGAATAGTGGAACCTACATCGCAACCATCATCATGATGTATATCGGAATGCTTGGTGTATTTGTTACAGCAGATATTTTCTTATTCTATCTTTTTTGGGAAATCACAATAATCCCAGCATATGCATTGGTCATCTATTGGCGAGAAGCAGGAGTCTCTAAGGAAGAGGCTCGAAGGACCGGTTTGAAGTTCTTCCTTTGGACCCATGTCGGGTCGCTTGTCATGCTCATGGGCTTAATCCTCGTTTTCATCCTAACTGGTACAACAAATATGGTCGATATCCCTATAGCGCTAACAACTGTGCCAATAACAAGCATCCACATAATGCAATTTGCGGCAGCAGCACTGATTTTTGGATTCATCGTCAAACTCGGTATCTTCCCCGTCCATAGCTGGCTCCCAGATACTTACGTTCAAGTGTCCTCACCTGCTACAGCCTTGTTTGGTGGACTTCTTGCTAACATTGGAGCTTATGGTTTAATTCGTATTGCCGCAAGTTGGTTTCCATTCATTTTGGCCACTTGGTCACTTCCGCTAGGATTGATAGCTGTAGTCTCAATCATCTATGGTGGCTATATCGCGTTAGGTCAAGGAGAGTTCAAACGACGATGGGCATATTCCAGTGTGAGTCAAGGCGGATACATTCTCCTTGGAGTCGCCTCAGTGACCTCCCTTGGATTAGCTGGTGCAGCCTTTCATGTAATCAATTCCGCAATCATTAAATCGGGACTATTTCTCACCGCTGGCGCTTATCTCATGGTTCTAAAAACTACTGACATTGAGTCCCTTCGAGGTATGGGCACAAAGATACCAATAACTGGTATTGCCTTCCTTCTTGCGGCCTTGGCAATGGCAGGAATTCCTCCCCTAAGTGGATTCATTAGCGAAGTCCTCATCTTCTTGGGGATTTTCACTATTTCAAGTGCCCTTATTATAGCACTAATTGGTGCAGCCGCGATTCTGGTGACTTTTGTATACGTGCTGGGTCCCATCTACAAACTTTTCGTGGCACCGCCCAAAACCGAACAACCTCAATTCAAAGATCCAAGCATATGGCAAACAATTCCAATCATCCTCTTGACAATCTTTGTGTTCATTCTCGGGATTTGGCCTAATCTGGTGTTGACACCAATTGAACATTGGCTACAGAGTATAGGAGGACTCTAACAATGCTTCCTGGAATTGCCCTTCCATTCCCATTCTTACTTCTATCCCTTCTCATTCCAGTTATCGCAGGGATTATTATCTTACTCTCCCTTTTAGTAGGAAAACCCCTTGGACGAAAAGGTTCCGGAATCATTGCCTCGATTGCCCTGGCAATTTCATTCATCACTCTTCTTTATGTTCTTAGTATTGTACTCACTTTGGGACAACCAGTCTACGAAGAACATTATTGGTTCTCAATAGGAACAGTGATCGTCGAATTTTCACTCCTCGCAGATTTCCTAAGTCTTCCCCTTTCATTGGCGATTGTTGGATTGTGTACTGCATCAGCAGTATACAGCATCGAATACATCAAAGACAAACACGATTTTGCCATGTACTATGTTCTGTTACTCCTCTTTGCAGTCGGCATGTTAGGAGTGACCTTGGCAACGAACCTTCTCGTATTTTTCATCTTCTTTGAAGGCATGAACATTCCCGCATACTTCCTTGTCTCTAACTGGGGTACGAAGAAAGCAAAAATCATTGGTGTGAAATATATCCTCTATGTTTTTATCGGGGCTATTTGTATTCTTGCTGCAATTTTTTGGGTCTTCGGTATCACTAGCGCTTTGGGTACTCCGACACTAAATATCTATGAGATCCCTGCATTACTTAGTCCTCTTGCTTCAACGAGCCTACTTATCATGCAAAGCCTTGCCCTCCTTTTTTCCATCGGATTCTTTGTGAAAATGGCAATATTTCCCCTTCATTCTTGGCTCCCTGATTTTCATGGAGAAGCCCCCGTGCCCATTCATGCTTTATTGAGCGCTGTTATGATTAAAACAGGTGCTTATGGCTTCATCCGTATTACCTACTTCTTCTTCCCGCTTGTCGTATTACAAGCCTCAATTCTCCTGGCCGTTCTTGCTATTTTCACGATGATTTGGGGAGCAGGTATGGCCTTGGTTCAAACGGATTACAAACGTGTACTCGCCTATAGCTCAGTCAATCAGATCGGTTACATCCTTCTAGGCTTTAGTACAATGAACATTTTCGGAATCACGGGAGCCCTCTTTCATATCCTGACTCATGGCCTGTCGAAAGGCGTCTTACTCTATACTGCAGGCTCCGTCGTCCATTCTGCAGGAACAAAACTCATCAACAAGATGGGAGGTTTAGCTTCGAAGATGCCTCTGACAGCAACTTTGAGCACCATAGGCGCATTAGCTATCGCAGGAACACCACCACTTGCCACATTTGTCAGTGAGGCCCTAATCTTCATCGGTGTCTTCACTGTAGGTGTCAACTATCCGATATTTACTGTCATAGGGGTAATTGGCATCATTTCCACAGCGCTTACTGCAGCATATTATTTGTGGACTGTGCGTCGGATGTTCCTCGGTCCGCCATCCACGGAAATGGGCAAAACATACGAAGAATATCTCGCTGGCAGATACATTTCACCAGAGGGTATTCCACGTCGATTCGAGGATGTCCACGAATCACCGCCTTTGATGACCATTCCGATGTTGATTGTCGCGTTCCTCATAATTCTCCTTGGTGTGTTTGCAGGCTTTATTCTCCCAATCATTTACCCTGCAGCTGAATCGGTCATTGCAATTCTAATAGCTGCAATAGGAGGACTCTGAAATGCTTCCATATGCACAATGGCTCACTTGGATCCTCCCACTACTGGGTGCGGTTCTTATTGCTCTGATTGGATGGTTCGACAAACGGATTCCTAAGTACATTGCAGTTATAATCGGTGCAATTGCGGGTGTATTCGCTAGTTCCATGATTCCAGATATTCTAGCCCTACCCTCCTTGGGATTACCACATATTGAGTTCAACATACCGTGGGTTGTTCTTCCAGGAGTTACAATTTATGTTGGCGTTCTCCTAGACCCACTCAGCGTCTTTATGGCGAACATTGCCGTCTTAATCGGCTTCTTAATCGTTGTTTATTCTATGAGCTATATGGGAGAAGATAAAAGCCAAACCCGATATTATGCTCTGATTTTACTTTTCATAGGCGCTATGGCAGGATTAGTTCTTGCCAACAACTTTCTCCAGCTATTCATCTTCTGGGAAGTTGTAGGCGTCTGCTCTTATGCCTTAATTGGGTTCTGGTATGAGAAACCCGAAGCCGCAAGAGCAGGAATGAAAGCCTTCGTTGTCACCCGGGTAGGGGATGTGTTTCTCCTAGTTGGAATCATCTTTCTCTTTACACAAGTAGGATCATTCAATTACATCGTTATTCAGGACGCTGTGGAACTTGGATTGATTAGCCTATCTGCGCTTACTATGATCTCACTCTTCACCTTTGGAGGTGCCATGGGTAAATCAGCTCAGGTTCCCTTCCACGTCTGGCTTCCAGATGCAATGCAAGGCCCAACACCTGTTAGTGCTCTCATCCACGCGGCAACAATGGTGAAGGCAGGAATTTACCTTGTTGGTCGAACCTTCTTCCTCTTTGGATCTGTGACCCTCTGGCTAAACACGGTCATAATAATTGGCTCAATCACCGCTATATTGGCAGCCACTATTGCCTTAGTTTCAACAGATCTCAAGGGCGTTCTCGCGTATTCGACCATAAGTCAACTTGGCCTCATTATGGCGGCTCTAGGAGTTGGTACAACTCTGGGTTGGTTTGCAGGGCAAGCACATGTAATGAGCCACGCCATCTTCAAAGCTCTGCTTTTCCTTTGTGCTGGTTCCATTCTACATGCAGTAATGACCATTGACATTAACCAGATGGGTGGTCTTCGTCAGAAAATGCCAATTACTTTTGCAGCCAGTATAATTGGTGTTCTAGCGCTAGCGGGTATTTTCCCATTTAATGGATTCTGGAGTAAGGACCTCATTTTTGCAGCAACATTGCACTCAGGTGCACTCATATCTCTAACCCTTCTTTGGGCTGCTTCCGTGCTCACGGTTGCTTATAGTTTTCGCTGGATCATCTTGATTTTCATGGGTAAACCACGTAATGAAGAAATTGCTACTCACGCCCATGAAAGTCCTAAATTGCTCACCGTTCCACTCATGATCTTAGCTATTGGAGTCATCCTCTCTGCCTTTCTAATTCCCACAGGATTACTTGCCACATACTTCGATGCCCATATCCATTTCGAAATTGAACTAATTCCGCTCTTACTTTCTCTGTCCACCCTTGTAATCGGCGGTATTCCTGCGATTCTCATCTATAAATACCGAAAACCCGCGCCGGAATTCTTCAGTCAGAATCGCATCACTCGTGCAATTCAAACCGTATTAAGTAATGGCTACTATTTCGATAAGATTTATGACTGGATATTTGTACGCGGTATTCTTCGTATCTTCAACTTCATTCTTTCACGGATTGAACTTGGAACTCTCGACCGATTCCACTACGTCTTTGCGCCTAAGGTTGAAGCGGGAAGTAGAATCTTGGATCGGGTGGTCGAATCAAGAGGAGTTGAGGGTGTAAATTACAAGTTTGCACGATTTATGGTGAAAACCTCGAACGCCAGCAACTACGTTGATGCCAACATAGTTGACGGAGCAGTAAATGGTATCGCCAAAGTAGGAGAAAAGGCTTCTAGAAGCTTACGTAGAGTGCAAACAGGCATTACCATGAATTATGTCCTGGCCTTTGTTATTGGTATAATTCTATTGATCCTCTTTCTTGTGTTATTGGGTTGGTGAGTCAAAATGGTTCTATGGGAATATGCGTTACTCATATTGATTGGTGGAGCACTCCTTGGCTCCCTCATCTCATACCTGCTTGGGCGGTTAGGTTCAATGATTGTCAAAGGCTTTGCTGTAGCCTGGACAACTCTATTGTTCCTCTTCACAGGATTATTATGGTTAGGATTCAACCCAAGCACACCAGGATTCTCCTACCTAATTGATATTCCTTGGATACCAACTCTTGGAGTTACTTTCAAACTTGGTGTTGACGGAATCAGTTTTCCACTTCTGCTAGCAACAACACTTCTTACCCTAGCTGCGGCGATTGGGTCCATCACGCTAATCAAAGAACGCGTTGCCATATACTTCGGTACCCTCTTGCTATTGGAAGCAGCTCTCATGGGAGTTTTTATGTCATTGAACCTTCTCGTCTTTTTCATCTTCTGGGAACTCGTTCTAATCCCCATGTTCATCTTAATCGGTGTATGGGGTGGTGCAAACCGCCGTTATGCCGCAATGAAATTCCTCATCTTTACCCATGTCGGAAGCATCCTGATGCTTCTAGGATTTATCATGCTCTTCCTCTTTGCAGGCACCTGGGATTTAACGTACTTCCTCACATCACCCATCCCCTTTGCTGTGGCACTGCCGATAATGATCATCACCTTCATTGGATTTGCAGTGAAGTTACCCGTCGTTCCCCTTCACACCTGGCTCCCAGATGCACACGTAGAAGCCCCAGCACCTATCAGCATTATTCTTGCTGGAGTTTTACTAAAAATGGGAGGATATGGATTCATTCGAATTTCAATCGGCGTATTTCCACAGATCGCAGCGCTCCTTGCCCCAATCATTATGAGCCTCGGTATTATCACGATCTTCTATGGGGCCCTCGTCGCATTGAACCAACGGGATATGAAACGCATGATTGCTTTGACCAGTATCAATCATATGGGACTGGTCTTACTCGGAGCGTTTACCCTAACAACAATCGGAGTGACTGGAGCTGTTTTTATGATGTTTAATCATGCATGTGCAATTGGATTGATGTTTTTACTCACTGGTGTTATCCAGAAACGTGCTGGAACCCGAAACATCGATGAGCTTTCAGGCATGGGCGAATTGATGCCACGAACAGCTCTATTCTTTGTCTTAGGGGCACTCGCGTCAATGGGTATACCATTCTTCGCGCCCTTTGTCAGCGAATTCATGATTTTTTCAGGAACCCTTTCAATTCTGCCTCTTCTAGTTTTTGTGATCCTCGCCCCTGGGATTGTCGTTGCCTACTTCTTATGGACGATTGATCGAATAATTATTTCAGATCCCCATCCCGGAACTCGCATGCGACGAGCCCGTCTTACTGAACTTATCGCGCTATCGTTACTTCTACTTCCCATCATTCTCCTTGGACTCTTTCCAGCTATGATGGTTGACCGAATTTTACCTGCTATACAGCTCTTATTAAGTGGTGGAGGTTCGTAAATGCAACTTGCTGAATTAATCACTTTGTTCAATGCTCTACTTGCAAGCCCCTTCTTCCCATTCATCGTATTTGCCATTCTCGGATTGCTTACACCTGTTATTAATCGGATTTTTCGAGGGAAAGTTACGCCTTACTGGCCTTTAGTCAGCCTAGGTATATTTGCGGTGCTGGTTTTGCCAAGATGGGCAACTGTGGTCACTTCCCCAATTGTGACCCCGAGCCTCCTCTTTGATGGTATTAGCCTTTTCTTTGTTACCCTGTTCATTGTTGTTGGTTTTGCTGTAATCATTGCGTCAATAGATTACTTCAAGGAAAATCCCAATCAAGAAATCTTCTACACTTTGTTGCAGTTGGCGCTTCTTGGCATGATGCTGATTTCCATGGCCGTTGATTTAATTGTCATGTTCGCCGGATGGATTCTCGTCGCCGTTACCAGCTACACTCTTGTGGTAATTCGCAAAGAGGATGCTAAGGGTGCTGAGGCAGGTGTGAAATACTTCATAATGGGTGCATCATCCTCAGCTATTCTCTTTCTCGGCATCTCAATAATATTCGGACTCACCGGAAGCACCCAACTAACAGAAATTTCTACAGCTTTGGCTACACTCGATTCGAACCTTATTCCTCTTGCATTACTAGGCATAATGTTGATTCTCGTAGGATTTGGATTCAAAATAGGCATCGTCCCATTTCACATGTGGTTACCTGACACATACGAAGGGGCCCCACAGCCAGTTTCCGCATTTCTCGGCGGAGGCTCAAACAAAGCTGCATTCGCTGCTGCTATCCGTGTCTTCATTCTGGGATTTCTAGTTTTCCGCTTCCAATGGACCGTAGCCTTTGCTTTTCTAGCCCTAATTACTATGACGTGGGGAAACATTGCTGCTCTTTCCCAGAAAACCCTTCCAAGGTTGCTTGCATACTCAGCTATTGCTCAAGCAGGATACACAATCATCGGTCTAGCCGTGCCAACAGCCTTAGGATTATCTGGTTTTATGTTTCA
Organism: archaeon; assembly: GCA_016550425.1. Next base: position 9,145 of record JABXGS010000106.1, on the reverse strand, counting down.
TGCATTGAATGACGCGTTAGCCAAGACAGGAGCTTTCATTGCAGCAGCAGCCGTTGCATTTACTCTTTCGAAAACCAGCCTTTCAGATTATAAAGGCCTGGGCAAGCGAATGCCAATCACAGCGTTCAGCCTAACGATTCTGTTATTAGCCCTAGCAGGTATTCCTCCGCTAAGCGGTTTCTTCAGCAAATTGATCTTGTTTACAGCAGCCGTTGAGGTTGGATTAATTTGGTTAGCTCTTGCGGGAGTTCTTAACAGTGCATTTTCTCTCGCATATTATGGATGGATAATCAAACGAATGTACATGGATGAACCTGATGAACCAAGCGCTGATCAAACGGTCAAAGAATCGCGTAAATTCCAATTCGCACTCATTGCACTTGCTGCTATCACAATCCTCATTGGGCTATTTAGCGGCATAATTATCGGATACATCGAAACCATAGTAATTGGATTCTACCCCTAAACAAGAAGTAATAATCAACTCACTCATTTGGTGAATTTATTTGTAAGAACCGTCCAACGAGGGTGACAATATCGAGCACGGGAATTTCCAAGCCAAGCTTTTGCATCCCATGTGTGAGATTAAGCACACAGAAGGGACATGCTGAGACAACCATGGTTGCTCCCACATCTACGATTTCACCAACGCGTTCCCACGCCATACGATCTTCTAACGGCATCACAGCCTTCTCTTCTTCGGAAAGTTCACGATACCCCTTTGTAAGCTTTTTTGCAGCCGCCTTTACTTGAGCAGGTGAACTCCTTGGTTCAGTATCATAGATTCGCTTTGCAGCAATTTCCAAAGCAAGCTCGGGAATACCGGCTTTGACTCCACCTCCCGCTCCACAGCATCGCGAGTATTCTCGGGTGCGACTCATTTCAACCAGTGTTATGTTGGGTAAAAGATCGAGGATTCGCCGTGGAGCATCATACACACCAACATGTCGACCAAGATGGCAAGGATCATGGTAGGCGACACGTTCTCTGACACCTGGAAGGGGTTTAATGTCAATATGCTCTAGAGCCTTGGCGAGTAATTGAGTGATGTGTTGTACTTTGAATGGTAGTTTTCCGTAGTATCGGGGCCAATCGAATACGGATGTTCGGAAACAACCAGAGCAGGAATAGACGACGAGTTTGACACCTTTTTCTTTGATAGTGTCCACATTGTGTTGGACTAAATCCTTAACAACCTCAATTTGCCCAGTTCGGATGAGAGGGGAACCACAACATCGTTCATCATTCCCTGGTAGTACAAAATCAATATCAAGTTTATTTAAAATCCGAGCCGTGGTGATAGCAAGATGTTGCATTTTATATGAAGAGGTGCATCCAACGAAGTAGGCGACATCAGCAGTCTCAGCAACCCTAACGTCCGCAGGGAGCCAATCTGTGCGGGAGAGATGATCTTCGCCATACGGGTTAAATCTAGTTTTTACGTTGTTCGGCCAGTCCCGCTGACGTTCCAGTGGACCAAAACCCTGTTTCACCATATCAGCGCGTATCGTTTCCCATAAATCGCAACTCTTTATCCGTGATTCACACACCGTTTGACATTGTCCACAAACAGTACAAAGATACAGGTCTTCAACGAACTTGTCAATCTTATTCCTATCAATGACACTTCCCCCGCGAGCACGTCCCAAGATTCCATAAATATGTTTGACCATTTGTCGCAGATTTCGGATTTTTCCACGTGCTGTTACACCTTCACGTTGTAACTGATCAAAGACTGGGCAGAACTTAACACATTCACCACAATCAACACAGGCATCCAGTTCCATTGTTTGCTTCCGCGTTAATTGTGGGAAACTAATCTTTTCCTTATTCGTCGTCACTTTCATCAACTCCCGTAACTTCCCGGATATATTCCTCCTCCCACTTTTCTTCAATAGTACTGCGAACCATAATGATAGGGGCTGCGATGATATGCTGGAATTTTGAATAGAATAAAACTGCGATCATCGTCCAAATAATGAATCCGTGAATGATTCCATACAATCCTCTGATACCAATCACGTATTCATATGAGAAAGCCATATGCCCTGATAATGCAATGGAAAGTAGTAGAATCAGTGGCAGGTAATTATGGAGGTTAGTAACCGCTCGCCCCTCTTTCGAACCAATGCGACTCCCAAAAGCCATTATTACACCGAGTACAAGCAATATAGTCAATACATCGTGAGCAATTATTCGCATTTCCAGTGTAGCCCAAGGAAAGAGAATGGTTTCATTAAGTAAAATGAGCCGAGGGATCCCATGGAAGAGAAGGAGACCTACAAATCCCACTATAATGAATCCGTGTTTCACCCACCGATACACGGACTGACGTCTTATAGTTCCACCAAAAGTCCAATCAGAGATTACCGTCTTAACAAAAGCTACAAATTTTGTTCGAAAAGGCACCTCAATGAGCCAACCAGCTGTATACTCAGCAGGTTCTTTGTGTGGTTTCGTCCAGCGGACGAGAATCCGAATGAAACCAATCGTAAACAGGGCTAACGCAATCCAACGATAGAAAAATAAAATTTGATACGCTAGCTCTTGTTCCATAAGATCGCACCTTTAACCTCTATTCAAATGCCCCAGATTTTCATCAAAAGGCTTCCCAATTTACTATTCGTACCTCTTTTCAAAGAGAACATACAATGAAAAAAGAAAGGGGGAAAATTGGAGGGCTAATGATCTTGGGGTCACGCCCTCCAATTTGGTTTTCGTTATGTAAATCTATGTCCATAATCCTAAAAATCGTAGGAATGCGGTCTTGGATTCCTCGAGCTTAGGACCGAGCCATTGGTCCACACCAAGGTATCTACCGGCTTGATACATTCCTACAGCGAAGAATGCAATTGAGCCAAGGAAGTTGACACCAAAAGTGGAGACACTCAACCACCCGAGTAAGAAGAGGAATGTCCATTGCATTAGTACACCACCGAATGAGCCTAGCCGAGTAAAGAATCCGAAGGTTAAAGACAGCCCGATGAGAAGTTCACCGGCGGCAATAAGTAGCAAAAAGAACGATGGATTCAATAGGATTACTGTGTTGAAAAACCCTTGAATATATGGGCTGGGAGCTGAAGATGCTGCAAGCGTCAGAAGCCCATAGTCTGTGGAATAGGCAGGATTGAGGAGCTTTTCTAAACCGCCATGAAGAAATTCATAGCCTAACGCTAATCGCAATGGGAGTAAGATTGCTAGAATTGGGAATTTTTCAGGCCAAACCCATCGCAAGAAGAATATAGTTGGTACCAGAATAATCGCTAGAATAATGAGAGGTGATAAGGCTAAGCTAAGCAAGGGAAAGAGAATTGCTGGATCAGGAACCACCCATTGTGGTCCTAAACTAAGCAGGATAATGGCTAGTAGAATCACATCTACGATCACTAGAAAGATAAGGCCAATCCATTGATTTCGATTTAATTCCATGGTTATCTCTCCTAATGAGATGTTAAAACGAAAAATCGGGATTCCTTTTTATATATTATACTATTGTATTTGTGTTAAATTAAATAAATAGATAAGCGACCATACAGCGCTACGTTTTGGTTTTCATCGTCTTTTTGCATTAATATAAGTTAGAGCCGAATTTCAAGTTGGCACCCTTCATCTCCATGCGACCTACAACTCACGCGCTCGATATTTCGAACTGGTTGTTTGCACATTATTGTAAAAAGCGTTGGGTAGTAGCTATTGTGAAAGTGGCACATCAACCCTTCATATTTGAAACTAACTTCTTGGAATAAGCAATTATAGGTACGGATTACAAGTGTTTTATCCCGAAGTTGAACACTGGCATTGTAACCAAGCTGATTTAGGGATTCACCGAGTTTTTTTCGAAAGGTAACAATACTCATGGGAACTCGGTGACTTCGTCGCCATACCTGTGCAGTGTCGTTTGCTGCTTGTTTACCCATGTCTTGGAATAGCTCAGTTGTGGCTTCCCTCCCGAATTTTCTTAGAAAAGTAGAAATCAACATATCCGCAAGTTGCCAATACCGACGAGGAGGTGTTGTGATGATTAGCGCTTTTTGGAGACAATATCGTTGGGCTGGCCTTCCTCGTGAACGCGGTTCATCTTTGCTAACTTGACTTTCGGCAATGACTCTCAAGGCGAGAAGATCAATGAGAGTATATCGGATAGCTGATTCACTGAGATTTGTTCCCTTAGCAATATCACTAATTGTAGAATTTGGATGTGTGGAGATGAATTCAATAATCCGAGTAGCCGCGCGCCTACTATGTATAGGAATTCGTGAGAGTGTTTCATTATCTACTATTAATTGATTTGTCATTATTGATTCCCTTTACGCTTCTTTAGAAGGTTGCATCTATTGAAATAAATATCCTCGAATCTAGCCATATTGAAATGCTACTCCCTCATTGCCGATAAGATTGAACCGTTCTTCAATGACATCCCGTGGAAGCGCATAGACTTCTTTACAAATATGTGCATAAAAAATGAAAATATTATAACAATCATCGACTTCTTTACTGAGATTTCGTAAAAATGTTAAAAGACGAGTGCGAGAAGACATTGGTGATTCAACAACGCTTTATACTGAACGGGGAATTGGAAATGTGATTAGATGACCGTTGATCAATTAGACCCTAACTTTAGGGATGAAGCAGCAAAAATGCGAACATTACTAGCAGCACTTCGTACACTTGAAGCTATTCGAAGGAGCAAGCTAGCGGTGTTACGAACGGGCATTAGTGTTTTAGCAATTTCAATAACGATTATCACTGTCCTAATCTCCACCTCATCATTTTGGGACCCATCAACCGTAATCATCTTGTTATGGTTTGTCGCAATCCTCCTTGCTACACTCATGATAATTGGAGTTTTTCTTTTTTGGCAGGGATTACGAGGCATGCGTGAAATAGACCAGAAACGGTACAAGCTAGCTTTAGAGGTTGATGCGGCAGATCCAACTTATAAAGATATTTTTCATGTACGCTAGCGATATGTCTGCAAAGCGAATTAGACCGTGTCAGCTCTGAATGCAAGTAAGGGCGTAAATAATTCATCCTTTGTTAAGGAACCATGGCTACTAAGTAATCCTGGCCATGGAAGAAGCCCAATGGACTCGGTGGCAGAGTCTTTTCGTTCTACCCGAAGACTCACTCCGCTCCGCCCAATGAGTAGAAGGTCGCCTAGTCTTTGGATAACTCTGCGGGTTACTGGTTTTGGTAGCAATTTGCTCTGGTTGAGTTCTTTGGGATTGAGAAGAATGGCTTTATCTTCAATTCGCTCGAGTAGCCAGTTTCTGAGTTGGCGACGTTTAGATGCAGAACGGCAGTAAAAATGAGTCACTCGACCTGAATGGCCAGGTGGGATCTTGAGTGTTCCTTTTATTTCGTTAAGTTCTTCTTGGGTGATGATGATTGATCGCCCATCTTGAAGTGGATTTTGTCCATGGTCTGAACAAAGGAAAATTGTGGTTGTCTTTACTACGGAGCTTGGGAGCTGTTCAATAAAAGTACGAAGCTGTTGATAGAAAGCGTTGCACCCAGCTCTATATTCAATTGAGAAGGCCCCATACTTATGAGCAAGTGTGTCGATGAGTGGGAAGTATAGGGTTGCAAAGAGTGGAGAGGAGGGGTATTCATTCAGTACTCGATGTACCATTCCAAAAGCGTCGATGAACCCGTTATAAGTGAAGATGTTCTCTTTCAGAATGTAGAATCGTCCAAGACCTGTGCCAGGAATTTCCCGAGGAAGTCCTACGGCTTGAATTAGTCCAGGATGCTGTCTGGTTAGTAGGTCTGGGATTCCAGGGGCCCAAAGTAGGGTCTTGACATCAATTCCAGCAGCTGCAATTGCATCGCGCCAGCGTGTATTGGCACCCGACATTTTCAGGGTATCGATGAGCGCATTATATTCTTTGAAATAGATAACGTGCCCAAGAATGCCATGTTCACTCGGAGGAAGCCCAAAGTTAATACTAGGGATTGCGGATGAGGTGATTGAAGGAAAGGTACTACTAAGTGTTATTCCATTTAGATCTTCGAAGAAAGCTGAAAGTTCAGTCCCCCGAAAGTTTTGCACACCCAAGCTGTCTACAATGCAGACAATAACACGCTTAGTATTTAGTGCGTTATTTGATTTGAGATGTTTTAAAACACAAGGAATATCAAAGAGATCATCGCGTGGAATTGGTGCCTTAATACAACGAAGCGCGGTGGGTAATACACGGTAAATGTTTTGGAAAAAGTCGGGTACAAATAAGTCATCGGTGTCGAGTAAAGGTGATAGGTTCAAAGACAAAGTAAACCCTCATTGGAGATAACTAATGATGTGAAGCAACAGCGTGGATTAATTTAAATCTGTACCACATCTAAAATCTCAAGGATTAGCGGAAAAATGGGTATCAATCTGTATCTGATGGGGGGGGACGAAAGACTCTTTATTAGTTTGAGTATAAGTGTTTAGAGTAGGAGTTAACGGCACAGGGGAATACTGACCGTGATAAAAGGATTCGCAGTCTTTCTCATGGATCCCAAGATTGGACCCCAACATGTGTACCAGAGTGAAACCATCGAGATTATATCACATCAGGAAGTCCTAGCCATTTTTGCAACACATAATCTATTCCGCGAAGGCTTTCGTGGTGTTCATGTCAGCAATCGAACCTGGGCAACCTACGTCTTTCCCCCGTGGATTATTGCGCTACTCCTTGGGCCGGATGAACCGATTGGGCCCCTGCGAGAGCCAATGAAGAAGATCCTCGCTACCAGCAAATTAGATGAGACTCCAAAACCAGAAGACTGGAAGAATTTGTACCACGAGCTGCTGGTTGAAATTCAAAGCTCACCGGTTGCGGATCTACTTACCTCTAAGAAAACCACGAGCTTTCTTAAAGAAATGATGGGGCTCGATATTCAGTACTTTGATCCTTATTTCAATTTTGAGATTGGCACCACTTATCCCGCAGCTGATCATCTCACAGGGCTCAATAGTTATGATACACGATTATTCTTAGAAAAATTAACCTTGGCTGGAATCTTCACTAGTGAACCCGTGGTAGGCGTTACACATTGCCCCATCTGTCTGGGTTTCAAAGTGGTGAGCCGGCTAGCCTGCCCCCAATGTAGTGTGACGGCGTTAGATGTGGTTCGGTTTCCTGCATCAAAGGATTCTGATTCAAAAGGGTCTGGTTCCACAGGCAAGCCTATGGAACTTTTCTATTCGTGCCTGACTTGCCAGCACACAACCAGCGAACCAGTTGTAACCCTGTTATGTACTGAATGTGGATCACAGTTTCAACCTGATGAAGCAGCATACCGAAATATGGATCGCTTAGCCCTTAATCGACCTATTGCTGAGTCACTAATCAAGAAGGTTGAAGAATCGGAGTCTGAACAGGATTAAGCAAGGAGTTATATCTTATCCCAAGGCTTTCCAGATTTTTCATACGAAGAATAGATTTTCTTGGCAAGTGATTCAAAGACATCATTAACATGGAAATCGTCTTTCGCACTACTTTCAATAAATTCCATCTTCAACTGCTTAGCAGAATTTTTGCCATCCACTTCTGAAATTACGCGCTGATCTTTCAAATCAGATTTACAGCCAACAAGCACCAATGGAATTCCTTCACATCGTTGATAGACTTGCTGGATCCAATGGTCGACTCGGTCGAAGGACTGCTGATCTGTAACGTCATAAGCAACAATTGCTCCAGCAGCACCTTCGAAATACAAGCCCCTAATGAAATCAAAGCGCTCTTGTCCGCCAGTGTCATAGATGACTAGCTTGATATTTGTGTCATCCATTAATTTGATTTGTTTGGTAAAGAAGTCGACACCTAATGTAAAGAGGTAACTTTCATCGAATTGACCCGTTGTATAACGGCGTGCAAGAGAGGTTTTACCGACTCCAGCATCGCCAACAACTATGACTTTGTAGACAACTTCGGCGAGTTCTTCCATTCAGTGTTCACCCTCTGGATTCCTAAGTTACCACTCACTGACATGCCTTTAAGTGCTTCGTGTTGATTTCCAGGTGTAGGTTGAGGTTTAGGGTATCTACAACAATTTACGTGCAACTTTGATATAGAATGTGATTTCTCGTCGGAAGCGAAAGTCCTTTTGGGAGTAAGAATGAAGTAAGGGGTCTATATATGACTAGTTTGAGTAGGCGTTAACAATGCCCGAAAAGAATAACCAATTCAATTTATCAGTTGACCAACTGCCTCGGCGATGGTATAATCTAGCTGCGGATTTACCGGAGCCATTACCTCCACCTATGGATCCTGAAGAAGGCCCATCGCGATTGGAGATGCTCCCGAAATTCCTGTTGAAATCAGTTCTGGAACAAGAAAATGCCACAGCCCGATGGATTGACATTCCGGAAGGAATCCGAGAACTCTTTATTCAAGCCGGTCGTCCACGCCCGTTGATGCGCGCTTTACGATTAGAAAAGGCCTTGAAGCTTCCAGAGTCAGTTCGCCTATACTACAAGCGTGAGGATCTGTCCCCAACAGGATCTCACAAAGTGAATACCGCTTTAGCTCAGACTTATTATGCAGCAAAAGAAGGTTATGAAGAAGTCACCACTGAGACCGGAGCTGGTCAATGGGGTTCAGCGCTCTCTTATGCTGCTTCGCTTAATGAACTTAAATGTCGGGTCTTTTGGGTGCGTGCGGCTTATCGTTGGAAACCAGGACGACGAACCTTAATGAATCTCTTCGGCACAAATGTCTTCGCCTCACCAAGCAAAGAAACCGAGTTTGGTCAGAAACTCCTTAAAGAAAACCCCAAGCACGTAGGTAGTCTAGGGATAGCAATCAGTGAAGGAATTGAAGACGCGCTACAACGTGATGGTAGCATCTATTGTCTAGGTAGTGTGCTTAGCCACGTTTTACTCCATCAAACTGTAATTGGTCTTGAAACCATAGAGCAATTCAAAATAGCTGAAGACAACCCAACTTTACTCATCGGCTGCTTTGGAGGCGGAAGTAATTTCGGTGGTTTTAGCTTACCATTCATTGGTGAGGTTCTACAGGGCAAACGTGAATGTGGCTTCTTAGCCGCACAGAGTGAAGCATCCCCCAATCTCGTGAAAGGTAAATACACCTATGATCATGGAGATCATGCTGGACTAACTCCGTTACTGAAAATGTATTCACTTGGTCATGAT
>JABXGS010000105.1 GCA_016550425.1 archaeon | reverse complement strand
ACTTACACCCCTGCCAAGGTCGATTATGTCACCTTGGATAACTTCCCATGTTTTAGCGGTTTTCCGGAGGGGATGAATCGCTTGGGCATACTCTCCAAAGAGTGCTCGAGCTCCTTCGTTTAGTCGACTCGGATTTCGAAGGGTGGCAATGGCATACTTGTGCCCCACAACTGTTGCCTTGGGAACGGCTGACTCTAGAGGAGTTGCTCCGCCACAATGATCGCCATGGCGATGAGTCACACAGATGTACCGCAGATTATCCAAGGCAATTGCCCGTTCCTTTAATGCAGTGAGGATTTGTTCGCCGCATCGATGGTGACCCGTTTCGACCACTGCAACCTCATTACCTCGAATGAGTAGGCTGCCCGTAGTGTGATGAAAATCCCATCCCTGCACATCGATGAGTTCAATGTGATCTGTTAGTGCTTGTGGTTGCATGATGAAGGGCAAATGCTTCACCTACCTTAGGAATGGTCACTCTATCTTGAAGCTAGAAAAGGCTTTTTGCTATTCACACACCTGAAACACTATATTCAACCACCTCAACTATATACGTACCGAGGGATATTATCGTGGAAGCTACACCCCAGCGAATCACCCGTAACACCTACTGCATTGGTGGACCTAACATCACAGATCCCGATGACTGTTTCATCTATCTCGCTGACCTAGCAGGTCACCTAGTCTTGATTGATGCCGGGATTGGCCGAAGTACTGATCGGCTTCTCGATAATCTAAAAAAACTAGGCTTAGACCCTTCTAAGATTGAACTTCTGATTTTAACCCATGAACACATTGACCATATAGGAGGAGCGCTTCCCTTACAGAAACGACTAAAGTTTAGAATCGCTGCCCACGAAAAAGCCGTTCGACCTATTAGCCAAGGAGATCCAGTCATTACGGCTGCCAATCACTATCGAATGAACATATCACCAACTCATATTGATTTACCGTTAACCAAGGGCGCAGGTGTGATTCCGATTGGAGCTGGTGATTTGCGCTATCTCCATATTCCTGGGCATACGCCAGGCAGTATCGTGCTATATTTTTCGGATGGAGATCGGCGTGTGCTATTCGGACAAGATTTACATGGACCTTTTAATTCTGCATGGGGTAGCGATATCAAGCAATGGCAAACTTCAATGAAACTCGTGCTAGCCTTAGAAGCTGATATTCTTTGTGAAGGGCATTATGGTGTATATCGCGGAAAATCTGCTGTTCGCCAATTTATTTTCGGGCTGTTAGAACAGATCTCTTAACCCTTCATTTTAGATAACATCATTCGACGAGTTCTGAGAGAATCAAGTATCCACAGAAGCACTCCAACGGTAATCAAAATTCCTCCTATACTGATCAAATTCCAAGGAGTAAATATCGTAAGATACGTTAGAACTACTCCCTCTAGAGTCACTACAAATACCGTTGGGAGTATCGATAAGTCATTGAGTAGGCTATAAATTAGGTCCACTCCAATGGTCCTGGTTGTCACTCCAATCATTAACAACACGAATCCAATGACAATAAGCAGGCGCGCTACTGATGAAACAATAGTGAGTTCAACTGCCTTATGGCTGATAATGACTATCGCAAAGAATTGCCAACCCAGCAGAATCATCGATATGATAATTATTGAATATTGAAAGAAAGGATTGATTGAAAACAGGAAGAAAAATTCTGAAAAACCATAAATGCTCCCCAAGGCTAAAAGTAGACCAACGAAGAGAAGAGAGGGATTAAGGGCAGCGATAATATAAGATCCCTTTTCGTTGATTCGGGTTGAAACAAAAAAGACCAAAAGCAATACAACCAAAAAAAGAAGGAATTGGAAGACACCAAGTAAGAGAAGGAATGATACAAAGAAGGTTGCAGCACCAACGCTCAGAAGTGTAATTGTAAATAGCCATATTAGAGTGGGAAATCCTTGACGAAGAAAATCCGTTTCAACTTCTTGAGCTCGCCAGGGTGCCTTTACGGCGAGCCACAGGAGCCTAGTTGCTGATCTACCTGGGTATGTTCCTATTCGCTGCTGGACTGGCCTTGACCCAAGGATGAAAACAGCAATTAGAATTAGTAGTAAACCCCGAGCTACCCATAAAAAGAGCGCGTCCATTACTACCACAATCTTGTTTTAGCCTACAGTTTCTATTTAGGTATCTCAAGTATTGTCGCTGTTCCAAGACCTAGACCACAACAGAATGTTGCAAGCCCATATTGTCCCTTGTTGTGCTCTAAAACGTTGAGCAAGGTTGTTATGACGCGCGCTCCTGAAGCACCTAGGGGGTGACCTAATGCAATCGAGCCACCATGGACATTTAATCGGGGATCAGTGAGGGGATCAAAACCAAGCATCTTTCCAGCCGCAATGACAACGCTTGCGAAAGCTTCGTTCACTTCAATGGCGTGAAGGTCGTCAATGGTGAGATTTGCCCGTTCCAAGCAAGGGGGTGTTGAAAAAATTGGGCCTTCAAGGCAGACCACAGGTTCTGTACCAACAACAGCTTGGGCTTTGACAATGGCGCGAGCCTTCAATCCGTGTTCATCGGCTTTTTCACGGGACATCAACATCACAGCCGCGGCACCATCATTAATCGGGCAACTATTTCCTGCAGTCACAACTCCTCCGAATAAGGGTGGGAGACTAGCTAATTTCTCCATTGAAGTATTAGGGCGAGGGCTCTCATCTTTCTCGATTGTAATCCAGCTATCATCCTCTTGTCGCGCAGGAGTGGGGACAACTTCATTCTTGAACTTCCCTGCATCCCATGCAGCAACAGCTTTCTGATGACTCCATAATGCAAACTTATCAAGATCCTCGCGGGGAATCTTGTACTTTTCAGCCATACGTTCTGCGCTCATTGGCATGGGAATAAACTGATACTTCTTGAGCAACTCGGGATTGAAAGCAGCCCATCCTTCACCGAAATCCGCACCGATAGGAAGCCAAGACATATGCTCAACCCCTGCAGCAATCACAATATCTGCATTATAGGTTGATATTGATTGGGCTGCAAAGTTTACTGCTTGTTGTGATGAACCACAGGCACGATTGATTGAACACCCAGGAACCGTATAGGGGAAATCTGCACCAAGAAGAGCAAGCCGACCAATGTTAGCGCCTTGCCAAGCCGTTTGGGTGTTACAGCCCATCATCACATCATCCACGTCTTTCGGATCTACCTTAGTGCGCTTTGTAATCTCTCGAAGGACATGAGAAGCCAATTCGTCGGGTCGTGTCTTAACATAGGCACGATCTTTACGACCAATCGGTGTTCGAATCGCATCAACAATAACAGTTTCACGGAGTTCTTTCATACTATTCACCTTTGTTGAATTTCATTCGCCTTTGTATTCGGGTTTTCGTTTTTGCAGAAATGCAGTGATTCCCTCAAAAATGTCTTTTGTTGTGAATGTTTTTGAGAATGCCTGAGCTTCATAGGCTAATCCAACCTCCAATGGCACCTGAGTGCCATAGTTTAGGCATTGCTTAACTAGCTGCAAAGCTATCGGTGCTTGAGCTGCCAATGACTCTGCGAACTCCCGAACCTCCTTTTCAAAAGACGTATCTGAAAACACACGATCGACTAATCCAATTTCCAACGCCTCATCAGCAGAGAATTGTTTACCAAACATAATCGCTTCCCGCGCTTTTGCTAACCCAATGACCCGAGGCATTCGCTGTGTACCTCCCCAAGCAGGAATTAATCCTAGGTTGACTTCAATAAGACCGATTTTCGCCCGTTTGCTTGCTAATCGAAAATCACACGCAAGCGCGATTTCACAACCTCCACCATACGCGTATCCGTTGATTGCAGCAATTACGGGCTGGGGAAGACGGTCAATCATCGCCAGAATCTCATGTCCCTTTGCGGCAATATATTGGGCGTAGAGTGGAGTTACTCCGCTCATAAAAACCGATAAATCTGCGCCACCTGAGAAGGCTTTCTCTCCCGCACCTGTAATGATGAGAACACGGATTTCTTTGTCCTGCTCAACACTGGCGAGAGCCGCTTGAAGTTCGCGAGTAAGATCCTCGTTGATGGTGTTCAATTTTTTGGGACGATTCAAAACAAGCCATGCGATTTTTCTCTCTGGCTCTTTCTTCAAAAGAACTGCATTAGTCATGGGGACTTCCTCAAAGTTTGAATAATACGGAGATACTGATGAGTTTCCCTAAGAATATTGCTTTGAATCAAAAAGCCTTACGAATGTATCTGTAAAATCCGAGCGGAATGATTCATCAGCATTTATACTGGATGATATTGATAGCTTGAGTATCTTACTACTCCAGTGGATGTTATTATGATGAAACGGTTTTGGCATAAGAGTTGGCCTGATGGATTACCCTACGACATCGAAATACCAACTACGACAATTCATGAAACCCTTACAGTGACGGCAAAAAAATACCCCCAAAATCCTGCATATCACTTCCAAGGCAAAGCGTTGACTTACCTGGAACTGGATCGGCTTTCCAATCAATTTGCCAATGCGCTCATTGAAATGGGAGTGAAAAAGGGTGATTCTGTTGCATTTATGCTTCCTAACATTCCCCAAGCGCCTATCACTATTTTTGGTATACTCAAAGCAGGCGCCATTGTCACTCCCATTAATCCGCTATTCAAACACCACGAACTACATTATCAGTTAAATTCTGCAAATGTAAAGCACCTCATCGCCTTAGATCTGTTTCATGAGGTTGTGGAAGCCGGAAAACAAGAAACCTCTCTTGAATCAGTAGTATACACCCGAACAGGAGAATACCTTAGCAAAGTCAAAGCGATTCTGGGACGGTTAGCAGGGAAAATTCCTTATCCAAAGCTTCCTAAAAGTGATGATATTCATTTCTTTAGTGATTTGTTGAAAAAGCAAGCACCAGAAAATCCTTCGCTGAAGATTGGCTCTAATGATATTGCAGCCTTACTGTTTACGGGAGGAACTACAGGTCCACCGAAGGGTGCAATGCTGAGTCATCAAAATTTCATGTTTAATGCGAAAGTGGGAAGCCAGTGGTTTAAGGTTCGAGAGGGTGAAGAATGTTTCATCGGAGTACTACCTGCCTTTCATGCTTTTGGCTTTTCATGCATTATCATTCTTGCAACTCTAATCGCTGCATCAGTGGTGCTCATTCCTCGACCAGAGATCAAAGAGATTCTAAAAAGCATTGAACATTATCAGGCAACAGTCCTTGTGGGAGTCCCAACACTCTATGTGTCAATGCTTGCCAGTCCCTTATTGAAGAAGTATGATATCAGTAGCTTGGAAAATTGCTTCTCTGGTGCCGCTTCACTCCCAGTACAAGTATTAGAGCAGTTTCAACGTGAAACAGGCAGTTATATTGTAGAAGGCTATGGGATGACCGAAACTTCTCCCATTCTGACTCTGATTCCTCAAGGGGTTCTGCGTCCAGGGGCTGTCGGCATTCCCACCTTTAATACCGACATTAAAATTGTTGATCAAGTTGACAGTACGAAGGAACTACGTATTGGGGAATGGGGCGAAATTCTAGCTAAAGGACCCCAAATCTTCCAAGGTTATTGGAATGCTCCTGAAGCTACCAAAACAACGATTCGTGGAGGTTGGATCCACACAGGTGATATTGGGCGCTTTGATGAAGATGGCTATCTATACATTGGAGACCGCAAGAAAGATCTTATTAAACGAAGTGGTTACTCCGTGTTCCCCGCTGAAGTTGAAGCCCTACTTCATCGGCACCCTGCGGTTGCGGAATGCGCCGTAATTGGAGTTCCTTCTCCAAGGGTGGGCGAGGAAGTCAAAGCCGTGGTTGTGCTCAAAACCGAATATCAAGACCATCTCACCACTGATGAACTGCGAAATTGGGCGAAACAGGAAATGGCAGCTTACAAATATCCACGCATTATCGAATTCCATACTGACTTACCCAAATCAGCTGTTGGGAAAATTCTTCGGCGCGAACTACGTGAATCTAAGACTACTAATTCCGCACCTATCTAGTTGAATCGAATAGTCTCGCCACATGTCGCGGCTTTTGCCTTGAATCCAAACTGCATTCGAAGAGTGTGTGCTAGATTTTCACAGGATGCTGGTTCTCCATGCATCGTTAAGATTGTCGGGTTTCCTTTCGCCTGCTTAAGATAGTTCAAGACTTCTTGGCGCCCAACATGACAGGAAAAATCGAAGCTCCTCACTTTTCCTTTAACCTGAAATGTTTCAGGCGCTTGACCTTTATCGCTCAGTTGGATTTTTCCAGTATCAAGAAGTTCAGCACCGGGTGTTCCAGGGAGCTGCTTTCCTACCAATAAGACACTACTACGTGAATCGCTCGCGATATTACGAAGATACAATTGTGCAGTCCCGCCTTTGAGCATACCCGCGGGTGCAATGATAACTGCTGGCTCATCGAGTGCTACCTTTCGGTCAGCCCTATTTCGAATAAAGACAGATTGTTTTGCAGCTTTGGATACAAGTGATCCACCTGTAAAAGAGTGTGAGTGCTGTTGCATTATTCGAGTGACTTTCCGCGCCATTCCATCAATGAAAATTGGGAAGTCTAAACCACGATGACGGTGCTGATATAGAACTGCAAGTATTTCTTGAGCTCGTCCAACGGCAAAAGAAGGGATTAGGACGGTACCTCCTGATTCTAATGAGGACCGAGCTGTTTCTACAAATTCGGTTTCAACATTACGGCGTGTTGGATGTTCTTCTTGTGCATATGTGCTTTCAACGATAATGGCATCAAGATCTCCGAGTGCTCGCAGGGATGGAGCGCCGTTCACTAAACGGGTATTGGTTGTGTTAAGGTCGCCGGTGTAAAGGATTCGGACTGCAGGTCCGCCATTGGCTTCGGTTTCGACGAGAATGGAGGCGCTTCCTGGGATATGACCGGCATCGTATAAGGTGAGTTTGATTTTCGGGTGGATCTGAACAGGTTCTCCATAAGAGAGAGTGTTGGTATTACGAAGAAGGGCTTGAATCTCCGGTCGCTCAAATGCCAGGGTCTCTCCTCCGATACGGAGCATATCCATAAGCAAAAGTTGGGTTAACTCCTTGGTCAAAGTCGTTGAATACATGGGGACCTTATGCGTCTGACTCCCAGCAATTAGTGGTAGGCTTCCACTATGGTCTAGGTGTGCATGTGAAAGCACGCTGACGAGATTTCGTGTGGAAATTGGTAGCGGTACTCGTTGGGTACCATTGAAGGCAGTGCCATAATCCATAACGACGCGGGTGCCTGCTTGTTCAATGAGAACAGCTGAGGCTCCTACTTGACGGCAGCCGCCGAGGAAGGTTGTTTTTGTCATTTTATTCATTCCCTCTGTTAGGTAAGTGTGACAAGTCAACCCTTCACTCTGAATCAAACTCTACTGATTCAGATTTTCCAGGTTAGCTAGGTGTTTCATTCACGCTGCCTCATCTGAAGAATCAGTCTTTTCGCTGTATTCTTCGTGCAGATGAATTACCGTCGTTCCGTCTCGAATCAAATCATACAAATCAAATGATCGAGACACGACGTGGAACACGTATCTCTTGTCTAAGGGAGTGACAGGAAAACGGGTTTTTAAATCTTGTCAATCATTAAGCAGGGCCTTTGGCGAACGGAAGGCTTCCGAAAAGTTCCTTATATCGACGCCGAAGCATCTCAAGCGTTTCCACGGGAACTGGAACGGATCCCAAATCGGCTTTCTCTGGAATGGCCCCGTGGTAATCAGAGCCTCCTGTAATAATCAGTTCATAATCTTTTGCGAGTT
>JABXGS010000014.1 GCA_016550425.1 archaeon | reverse complement strand
TTTTCGTCTCCACGCTCTTCCATTGTTTTATACAGTGTCTGCCAATGCTTGGTTATTTTTCGTAATTGGGCTACCTGTTTAGCAGGTTCTTCTTCGTCAGCGAATGCTATAATGGGTTCCTTTGCTTTGGTCGTTTGATAAGCAAGAAGTGAACTGCGTTGGAACTTTTCAGCAACTTCAACAAGTTGTTGCAGTTCTGCTTTCAATTTAGCATCAGGAATGATGAGGAGGCGGTGTAAAAGTAATTGAAGGAGTTTTTCTATCATCGGAGCTTTCGGGGTTTCCAAATTTTCGAGTATTGTCGCGATCGCTGATGCTTCAAGAGCAATCAACTCGGTGCGGTGCTCACCTTCAGGTATAATTCCCAAGAGCCAATGTATCTTCCACAGCAATTCGAAGGGTTCGACTTTACGTTTAGCTTTGATATCCGCTAGAATCCGTTCTATATGACGCCGTCCGAATTGTCGTGCCTCCAAAACCTCACGAATGGTTAAATGAGTGCGTTTCGCTAAAGAGACTGCATCTTGCAGCTTGCCCTCATCAAGAAACAGGTGCGAGAGATCGCTAATTCCTTGGTTTTCCAATTTTTTTTGAAGTTTAGCTGGAAGGTTTGGTATGTCGGACAAGGAAATGGACGGGGCAATACCAACCATAATAATCACCACTATACACTAGGAAGGGGTGCAAAACGACAATAAGAAATTATGGCAAACAACGATTCAAACTAGTTCATGTTTGTTTCATTTTTTTAGCTAATCTTTTGCCACCGAGTCCGAGTCCAATAAGAGCGCCTCCTATGATGGCAAATATATTGGATATTATTCCCGCTAGACCTGGTCCTGTGTATTCGGATTCAGGTATCCATCCCCAAGGAAGACCTGAAAAGAAGAGGAGCCATATAATCCAGAGTACAAGAATCGCACCTCCCATAATGACGAATTTTTTCCAATGTTTCGCTATCCACTTTGACCAAGTTTGGTCACGTTTCGTTGTAGTTAGGGGGTCAAAGGATATCCTTTCCTTTTCATAATACACATCAGTTGGCATTACCGTGATGTTCCCCTCTTCTAATTAATTCAATTTTTGGTTTCAAGAACACCTCACAAAGCATGACAGTCAAAGTTCCCAGAAACATCGCTGTGAAGGCAAAGACGAAACTAGCTAGGAAATAATAGGGCGTCCAAATCGGACCAAGAGAAGTCATTAGGAATACTGTGATGAAACTGAATATTAAGGTCACCACAAGTTTCACTCCTCCCCTTACAAGCCCTGGTTTTGTACGAGCATCAACATAACACCAGATGAGCATAGCGATAACCCATGGACGGGCAAATGTAACAGCAAACAACGTATTGGATAAAAATCCAAATACCAGAATTCCAGTCAAAATTAAAGGTGAGACGACGAAGAGAATGAAAAAAATTGGTTCGCTGGCATCTCTCCGAGACCCTTTTTTCAACATATTCTGTTCCCTCTAATTGGACTAGTTGAATCCGTGCCTAAAAATATCCCCAAATGAAAGTCAACATGATTCTTCTATAATAATTAGAGCTTCAGATCTGTGTATTTACGGAAGATGTGAGATCCGTTATCTCTCGCCGCAGAATCGCGGATCTTTACTTAACGCGCATAATGAGAGGTTGTTTGAACAGCAGGCTAAGAAATTATGCTGAAGGGGATTAGCTGGCTTTTGCCCTCGCAGTTTCGATTCGCTGGTTAAGTCCAGCTGCTAGACTTTCAACTGCTTCATCGGGTATCTTTTCGAAGAGTACTTCTGGTTTAGGTAATTTTGTACCGGGGATTAGAGGTTCTGTGCACTCTTCCACCTTGACTTCGTGTACGTTTCCCACTTGGCCAAGTTGTTGCCAGATCTTCTCAGCAATCGCTGGCATGGCAGGTTCAATTAAGATTGTGATAGCTTTCAGTAATTGGAGACACTGGTAGAGGTCATTTTGGCTAAGTTTTTTGTTCTGTTTAATAGTCTTCCATGGTTCGCTTTGTTGGAAGTAAGTGTTGCCAAATGATGCAAGGAGCATAGCGGCGTCGAGGGCTTCCTTAAATCGGAAGTCGTGAAATGCAGTTTGGACCTTTTCAATAGTTACTCGAATTTGGCTGGTAACTTCTGGTGTGAGGTTTCCTTCGGGTATTTCGCTGAAGTTTTTGTATATGAAGAGAAGTACACGGTAAGCATAGTTCCCAAGGATACCAACTAGCTCATTATTCACCTTTGATTGGAATTCTTTCCAGGCAAAATCCAAATCCTTTGTATGTCCCGTATAGGACAGGATATAGTATCGAACGGCGTCTAAGTCAATACCTTGTTTGATGAAGTCTTCTTCGATATCAATGACAAATCCACGGCTTTTTGAAAGCCCGTGGCCTTCAACTTTAACCATGCCACTAGCAACGATGGCATACGCTGTATTATAATCAACGCCCTTCAGAATTGCAGGCCAGAAGACAGCGTGATGGTAAACGATATCGGCACCAATGAAATTGACGATTTTGCCGTCACGAATCCAATAATCTTTCCAATCAGCTCCGGTTTGTCGCGCCCATTCTTCAGTGAAGGAGATGTATCCCGCATAGTTTTCTGCCCATACGTAAAGGACTAAATCCTCGTCACCTGGATAGGGAATTCCCCATTTCAAATCACGGGAAATACCCCAGTCCTTCAACCCTTGCCGAATCCATCCCAGAGCATAATTACGAGCCAAGGCAGTGCCTTTCACTTGTTCATTAAACTGTGTTAAGAAGTCTGTAAACATTGAGAGCTTGAAGAAGTGATGTCGGGCAGTGCGTTTCACTGCAGGTGATCCACAGATAACACAACGCGGGTTTATCAGTTGATCAGCGTCAAGGTAACGCTGGCACCCCTGATCACATTCGTCACCTCGCGCAATAGCTCCGCAATATGGGCAAGTCCCAATGAGAAACCGATCAGCAAGAAAAGTCTGGCATGTATTACAGTAGGGTAAAGACACTTCACGAGCTTCTACATACCCATTCTTTTCAAGGGTTCGAATGATAGTTTGTGCGCGTTTGTAATGGTATGGTGTTTCAGTGTTTCCATACAAATCAACACCTATATTCAACGTATTGAAAACGCTCTCAAAGTGTGCATGGTATTTATCGACTAACTCTTGTGGGGAGATTCCAGCTTGTTCTGCTGCCAGTTCGATGGGTGCACCATGAGCATCAGACCCACAGAAAAATACTACATCGTAACCAAAGCGCTTCAGGTATCTTACGTAAGCATCACCCGGAATATAGGTGCGCAAATGACCGATGTGAGCAGTCCCATTTGCATAGGGTAAGCCACATGTTACAACAATTTTGTCTGTTTTTGTTAAGGTCAGGCATCTTCCCTCCACAAGTTTGTGAATGAAATACTACCAACCAGAGTGTTACGGAGAGGATGAATTCCGATACACTTCGTATGTTTTGAAGTTTTTCATTTACCCTGGCCAATCAAATATTCGAGATACTAGGGGAAACCCTCGGGTTAGAATTGCTTATAAGGAAGGGTAACGGGAACTGAAGGGTTGATGAACTACTAAAAGGAGTTTTCAAACCATGAGCCTTAGAGCAATTATTTTGATTGATGTTGACCCGCCTCTAACTGATTCCGTGTTTGACTCGTTAAAGGATTTGTCCGTTGTGAGAGAGATTTCATCGGTTTACGGAATCCATGATATCTTTTGTCTCATCGAAGTTGCTGATGAAGAACAACTTAATGACTTTATCTTCAAGAAACTGCGTCCGACTGAAGGTGTCAAAGAAACACTTACTCTCATGGTTTCCAATAGTGTAAAGAAAGATTAACTCAGATCAATTACTCCATTTTTCCACAGAGAATCTAGTAAAAAACTGATGTTTCAGTTAAAAAAAGAGTACAGGTTTTTTCCAAGTTGAGTAGTTTAAATAATTTCTACCACTGCCATTTCTTGAAGGAAGCGAAGGGATAAAGATGTAATGTTGTGTCCGCATCGTTCCTCGCCCTCCCCTCGCTCCCCCTCCCACCCTCCCCTTTTTCAATGGCACCTTCGCTTCCTTCTTCATTTTCTCCTAAAATCAAACACTAACCTCTATTTGATAAGGGCATTCTTTAGACACAAGACTCTTACCTAAGCTGCTGTACAGTGGTTCCCTGAGGTGAGGTCGATTTCACATAATGCGAACCCATCACATTCTACAGAAATGCCTTCAGAGAAAGCAGGGTTTGTTGTGAAGGTTGTTATTGTTGGAGACTGGGGTGTAGGAAAAACGAGTTTAATTCGTCGATTTGCTGAAAATAAATTCGATTATGATTACAAGCCCAGTATTGGAGTTAACATCGTAACGAAGGTTGTCGATGTGAAAGGACGAAAATTAAAACTGCAACTCTTTGACACCGGAGGTCAGGAACGACTTCAACCTCTCCGAAAAAGGTACTATACAGGAGCTAATGCGGTCATTTTCGTTTTTGATATCACACGGGCTTCATCTGCTGCCGCAATAGAGTCCAAGTGGCTCGATGAGGTTACCTCGACTCTCGGTAATGACTTTGTACGTGTTGTAATCGCGAACAAGACTGATTTAACCTCAGAACGAACAGTGTCTGAGTATGCAGCCCAACAAGCAACTG
>JABXGS010000013.1 GCA_016550425.1 archaeon | reverse complement strand
ATCTCCATAGGCCACAAAATTAAATCCCTCCAGCTGTTCCACTTTGCCACCAACACCTAGATTCCCCACCGAAAACCCACCTACCAACTGTACACACAATAACCCAATCAGAACAACAACACCAACTCGCAATTCACCAACACCATACTTTCTAACCACTTCATCACTAAATATTCTTATCAACACCCTGAAACCAAAATGAGGTCGTCCACACCAAACGCATAGATCAGCACTCGTGTTTTAGCGAGGTGCCAGATTTGGACACGTCCACTTAAAGAGCACCTGAATGTTAGATATTCTAGCAATCATAGCAATCTTCGAATCAGGTTCCGAAATGGAAAAATCACCGAAGAACACTAGGATTGATTGAAGCCGGAGTACCGAGGAAATCATCAATGCGTGAAACCAACACGATAGCCAGCAAAGAGAAGGCCTTAGCCCTCATTAACCACTATGGCATGGTTACCCTGTTCCCTATCAAAGCAACCTCCTTCCCCAACTTATATCAAGCCATAAAGGGCACACGTGAAATCAAACTCACCAGAACATGGATGTGGAGCGACCAACTAGCCCAAGACAAACACATCCACTATGGCAAACTCATCCGCAAACAAGTCACCCTACTCTCCCTGGCCCTATTTCCCGCCTTTTTCCGCCTTGCTCGCGAACGCCCACTCAGCACCACTGCCCAACGCCTTCTCACCTATTTGCGAGACCATGGCAAAACCTCCACCACCACCCTCCGGAAACACCTCGGCTTTCACACAAAAGCACAAAAACCCGCCTTCCTCCGGGCAATTACCGAATTACAAACAGCTCTTGCTATCGCCATCGTCGAACGAGGACCCCCACCACGACACACCTACACCTACGACCTCATGGAACGCTGGATGCCCCAACACCTCCTCAAAAAAGCCAGAAGCCTCCCCCTCGAAGCAGCCCGAGACAAAATCAGCAATCAAATGCTAAACACTCAAATAATTTCCACCCCTCAGGACGCCAAACGCTTCATTAAAATGTAATCCCGAAACTCCCCAAAGAGACCGAACTCTTTGATCAACATCCGTGTTCCCGAGTGATGCAAGCCGACATCTTGTAGCTCATAAGTCTTCCAAGGTATCCCCACGAGGGGTACCCCAGAAGAACATGATATCTTAGGTCGTGGTTTCGCGGCAGGTTCTAGTTTTTGAACTGATATGGTGAGAAAGTGTTCCCTACTTCTTTAGTTCTCAATACGTTCCAGTAGACATACGCCCCCACGTCCATATGCCACCGCACGCCATCCAAACTTCGACATATAATTCAATGCCTTTGCGAGTGATTGAAAAATCTCACCGAAATTCCCACGTACGAACACATACCGTGATGTTAATTTTTCCACATCTACATGACCTTTCAAGACATCCTTTGCTGAAAAATAAACCAGCTTCGACATACCAACTGCACCACCAAATGTGAGTACCTATACTCACGTCAGCTAGTATCAAGAAACTTTGCCTTCGAAGAAAATGTGGTCATCCACACCAGGGGATTGTACAACACCTGGGTTTCCGGCTTGAAGACTCTGACGTTAAGTGAAAGTTAGTACTTCTTCTCTAGTTCTGCTACATATGTTCCAGCTCCTTCGTGGGCGGAAACAGTGCAAGTTTTCTCTCAATCTCATAGATTAAAGGCATGATTCCTCTGAGATCTCCAAGGGTTTTGAGGCGGCCTTTGGCAAAGATCTCATTTTCAAACTGATGATAGACTGAGCGAAAATAGGAGTCAGTGTATGCTGGGTCTTCGAAGTTACTGTAAAGTCCCCTTAGCGAGATGAGTCCCTTATAGGTTGAATTCAGTAACATCATAAGTGAGACAAACATCCCACTAAGAAAGTCAGGATTTCCGTAATCATCTGCAGGAGTCTCTTTTCCGTCTAGAAAAGCCTTTAGCGCTTTTTTCTTCCCGTTTGTCCAGTTTTGGGGCTCTTTCTCCCACTCATGGAGACTAATATATGCAGGAAGTTCCAAAAGCATCTCTGCTGCCAGAGACTCGGGTAACTGGTTTTGCAGTTGATAGACCTGTGGATAAATTTCCCGCATCAAGGTTGTGAACCTCTCTGCGCCTTCTTGACGAGTTGGATACTCTGTCTCTAAAAACGTCTTGATTTTCGGTACATACTCTCTGGCAAAAAAGGTGACCAAGTATGGGATTTGTTCTGGCTTCACTCTGTTTCCATGCAGGAACTGCGTCATATAAAACACTCCATCGCTCTTCGAAGAGCCAAGTTCAACTCCCTCATGTCATTTGATATACTAATAACTTCATTTTTATGATATGCGACTTCGAAGTCCTCGGTGCTATTCTCCTAAAGCATGAGACTAATTCATTTTACAAGAAAGGTGGTCGTCCACCCCAGCCTGGGAAACCACCCGTGTTTTCGTCATTAAATGCTTAAGATTTGATAATGTGAAGGCAATGTGTTGGACATCGATGAACACAAGCATTACAGTTGACACAGTCTTGG
Organism: archaeon; assembly: GCA_016550425.1. Next base: position 3,396 of record JABXGS010000013.1, on the reverse strand, counting down.
GGATGTATTAGATCCGCCTTCTGTCTTGGAGTATCTAATTGGTAGACATTCATTGGACAGACTTGTACACACATCCCACATCCGATACATCGCTTCACATCAAGAGTGATGTGTCCATAGGGTTGAAGCGGATACTTTCCTGTAAAGAATGGCATTTCCGAGTGGCCTCGACTATAGAATAGACGACCGAGGTCGCTGGGGAGTGTCGGAGTCATCCCGTTGAAATCAAAACCTAATACTAGCATCACCAGAATCGTTAGGAGAAGCTCCCAGGGCAATCCTAGCAGGCTCCCCGTGGTATAGAAGGCCAGGAATAGAACGACAGAGATAGAACATATGCCATATACCAGCGTTTTCACGAACCCAGATCTACTCGGGAGATATGGAAAAAGAAGATAGGCACCACAGATTAGCAGCCAGACGATTCCTAGGGTCGTGACAAGTTTGGGGAGTGCAAAGATTAAGCTGATGGGGATTGCAAGGAGTGAAATCATAATCGCATACAGGCTTGCCATCTCTAAGCGACTTGACACCGGAAATCGTACAGTTCGCATGGCCTCGGTCTTCTGGGTTCCCTTCTTCAAGTACGCGGGTATATCTCTGGCTTTTACTGGTCCAAACTGTGCTGACCATCCCGTCTCCTCCTTAATCACATCGGGGTCAACCCCAGGGGCTGCCAGTTGAGGTAGGATCAAATGTCGGTGCCGCACTAGATTGTTTATGCCACTAAGTTTAATTGCTGCGATAACGGAGTGCGCCGTAAAATCTCCACCACAAGCGGCACACCACACGTTAATTCCCCGAGTTGGAGCTACTAGCACAAAACAATCAATCTGTGCATGTTGAAGGATTTTCAGAACTCGGCGAACCGTCAAGTCATAATTGCATGTGACGAGAACCGGGCTTTCCGTGGAGGGCTGTCCCACAGCGATATACCCTGGTGAGACGGGAACACCTACCCAACGAAAAATGGTTTCAGCTACATACTTGCTTCGTGATCCAACATGAACCATTGGAAACAGACTAGGACGGTCTGCTTCAATGGGTCGTTGGGGTTGTTTGGTTGCGACGAGTAACACAATTGAATCCAGTAAATGTTGCTCCTGCCTAGTAATCCGAAATCCGGATATTTCGAGCTTTGTTTCCAGATTCTTCACCCGATGGGTTGTTGTCTGGCTCAACAGAAAGGTGAAAGCCGTGAGAGGGAAACGTAACATGTAATAGGGAAGCATCTTGCGGAGCGATTGGGGTCGAACTTCATCCATAATGATTAGCCGCCCCTTCGGTCGAAGCAGCCGCCATGCCTCACGGAGCGCATAAAACTGCTCCGCCTCCGACAATTCACTAAACACCAAGGTGGCCACTACCACATCAAAAGAGGAATCGGGCAACTGGTCAATTTCCGTCAGGTCCATTTCCCGAAACTGCACTCGACCCGACGACTGAGTCTTCGCCGCTTTAGCCTGAGCTAGTGCAATCATTGTCGGTGACACATCAATGCCCACCACATTCGCCCCTTTCTGGGCACACAGCAACGCCAAGGTACCCGTTCCACTCCCTATTTCAAGAACATCATCCGACGAAAAGATGAACTCATCCGCAATCCGCTTTTTAAGCTTCGAATCAACACCCAGCGTGAGAAAGTCAATCCCCTGGTCATAGCGCCACGGCGCCGACTCTAACAACCTCATGAGCACAGCAGTTGACGCAACTAACACCTCCTCGTCTACTTATCTCACATAAGACATCCAGTTAAAAAAGCCTAGCCTACAAAAAATGGTCGTCCACCCCCCCGGGCAAGTCATCTGTCACGATGATATGCCTGGACGCCTAAGTCTCCTACGACATTCTTAGGATGTGTGGTGTGTGATTCTTGACGGTTAGACTGCATTCACAGGAATGCGTGACTTTTAATACACCCCCCACCAAGTCATCCCTGACCACCGATGGTAAAACATTTTCGCAATCGAAAGCCCAAACGACGTCATGTCGGTATCACGGGATTAGTCGAACCCGGCTATGGCGCCATATACGTCCGTACCCCCTGGATGCAAAAAATCAAAACCCTCGGGAAAAACGCTCCCAAACAAGTTAAGAAACTCCACACGCACCGCACCTAACTTCACCCTTTCCTGTCGTATCTCCAGCAAGAGACACCAGAAAAGCTCTGTTTTTAGCTATAGACATGAATATCCAACACGTAGAAGCCCAGTCATTTACAAAATTAAATTAAGTACGACGTGCTCGTCCACCCCAACGGATCCAGTGTTCTCTCTTGACCATCTGCTCCACTTGGTGGTCGTCCACCTAAAGCAATTCGTCTAAAAAACACGTGCCCCTGGGTGATACCCCCAGACTCCATACCGCACATAAGTCTTCCAAGGTATCCCTGCGAGGATGCCCCCGAAGTAAATGATTTCGTAACTTTATGCGTTATTTCGCAGGTACGAGGTTGAGTTTTGCCACAGCATCGGTTACGTGGCGTGGCCAGACGAAGATACGGTTGTAAGGTGCCACTTTATGGTAACTTTGTGGAAAGAAAATTTCTAAGGTTGTCATGTCGAGACAATAGCGCTCAATCCAGCTGAATTTTTCTGCCGTTGAGAGCTTCTTTCCATCTACTAGTTTCTTCGTGGTCTCATATAACCGGACACACATGCGAAACTCATATCCGGTTAAGGTATTTAGATTGCTCCAGATACCCCGCTTTTGGTTAAAAGCCTCTTTTGCTGCCTTCTGGAATAATACCAGGTCTGAATAACGTGGTAAACTTGGATAAATTGGAAATGGTGCTGCCCATCCCCTTTCAACAAGCAGCAAATTGAATGTGGCCCGCTCTTTCCGAGACATATCACGTCGTTCAGCCGCAGAGTAATTTGGCGCAAGGTAGGCTAACAACCGACCGAAACTATCAAAATGCTCATTGGCTGCATGCAGATACAGCGAGCGCTTTTTACCATTCGGTTTCGTGAGTCTCTCTTCGAGGAGTTTCTCAAATTCGACTGTGGATTGTTCTCCTTGTTGTTCGTGCAGCGTTCCTGCTGTTCCTGTTTTTAATCGAGGAAGCAAGTAGTCTCCTAAGGCTTTATCCACAGGTGCATGTCCCTGCTCGATCCACTCAGCTAACTGCTTCAAAGTCGCATCCTGCTTCGACGGGTTTCCCCGATAATGCACTTCAGGCGCATCAATACTCAACATGCGAACCGAAATCGTCACAAACGGCGTATCACCATCTGTAATTCGCGAATACTTCTTAGGTCCCACCTTATCTATCGTCAACCCCGTGGGATCCCAAAACAACTTCACATCACTCATACAACATCCTCCCTAGATTCTAACGATTGAACCCCAATCCAGAATTGTAGCAGGACCATCCCTTTCCCGAACAACTCATGT
>JABXGS010000104.1 GCA_016550425.1 archaeon | reverse complement strand
GATTTATCGAGGAGAAGATTAGTGAATTAGAGATTGGAGATTGGAAAGAAAAAGGTCATAAGAAAATTTCTACCGTAGACCAGCATGAGAAACATACAGGATACGGAAGTCCCGTCAGGAACGAAGTAAATATAAATAGTATCGAACGAAGGTAGAAATGCAACGTCGAACCAAACCGCAGACAGCACATTGTGGGATTTTGGGACTGGTTGTTAAGCGGTTTTTGTGGAAAATGAATCCGAATCACTCGGACCTCAGGGTTGTTTTTAACGTCAGATTAAGTAAACTGTGAGAAGAAAATGGAGAAATCGCACAAATCTTTTGGTGATATAAACGAGCTGGTAATTCTTTCAATCTACCAGCCCTTAAGTAAAATATTTAGGATAGAAGGTTAAAAAGGGCAGTACGTATCTAAATATGTTTTTACTGTTTTCTTTATTAGAACGCTCGTTGAATCCGCAGGAAAAATGTTGAAATATAATTGAGTTTTTGCTATTATGGCGATTGAAGCATACGGGAGTGTTTCCTCAAGGAGAGACTGATAACAATAGTTTCCATTCATGAGGATTGTGGGCATTGAAAGAAATAATTCACACCAAATCTATTAAAGCAGTTATTTTTTGCACACTTCTCAATCTCATCACGCCTCTAAACGCTGATATCCCATGGTTGCACGTGGACGGCAACAGGATTAAGGATCCACAGGGAAATGTCGTCGTTCTCAGGGGCCTTCAGTTTGCAGAATTGTACTGGTATGAACATTCGGGTGGTACAATCAAAATGATTGATAGGATAACAGATAAGAATGATTCTCAGGGAAACTCCCCCGGCTGGTATCCCAAGATCCTCAGGATTCCGATTACACCACATGATGAAGTATTAGGCTACATACCTTATCGATTCACACTCGGTGATGATAGTTTCTATAATGACCATCTCAGGCCTGTTGTCGATTACTGTGCAGAAAAGGACCTTTATGTAATCATATGCTTGGGCGATTTTGGTGATACCTGGCGCAAATTTTCACAGACAAGCGAGTTCTGGAGATATATGGCGCCAAGATTTGCCAATGATTCCCATGTTCTCTTTGAGCTTTTCAATGAACCAATCAATTTCATTGAGTATGATTCGAATATCGACAACTGGCTTAGTGTCAGGACTGATATGCAAACCTGGATGGATATTGTGCGCTCTTATGCCCCCCATAATATTATCCTTGTCGGTGGGCCAAGTTGGTCGATGACGATAGGACCAGCAGCCACCTACCCTGTCTCAGGGAACAATATTGTATATGTTTCTCATCTCTACCCCGCCCACTGGCTTGGGATCTTCGACAGTACACAGTGGTATAGGAATCAGATTACGTCCTGTGCTACTGTCCATCCGGTCATAATGACTGAATGGGGATTCAGCCAAAGCTGCAGTTCTGATACTGATGTACTACTTAATGGTACGATTTCCAATTACGGTCAACCGCTAATGGACTTCATTGAGGGTCTGAAAATCAGTAACACTGCCCATTTTGCTCATAATCAGGGCTCTATTTTTTATGAAGACTGGACCCTTCGCTGCGGTGAAGGTGAAATGGGTTGCTTTGTAAAGGATAAACTCTATGAGAAAAGGAACGATGATCAGCCTCATGGAGAAGTGCAAATTCCTATTGATTTAAGTTTCCTTGAGGATTTTGAGACGGGTAATTTCAACAAATTTTCATGGTGGTGTTCCGGAGACGACAATTGGACTATCACACAACAGGAAGATCACTCTGGAGCCCATAGTGCCAAAGCAGGTGAGATTGACGACGATGAAAGCAGCATACTAAGGGTGAATGTTGAATGCGTATCGGGGAATATTACCTTCTATCGCAAGGTCTCCTCGGAGTCGGATTTCGACTATTTGAAATTCTACATCGATGGGGAGGAACAGGGTGAATGGTCGGGCGAACTGGACTGGGCAGAGGTTTCTTTTGCAGTGAATGCAGGCAAAAGAACTTTCGAGTGGACCTATTCCAAGGACGATTCGGCCTCCAGAGGCGACGACACAGCCTGGATCGATGATATCACATTTCCGGCGGCAGACGAGGCTGAACCTCCCGAAGTGCCGTTCACACGCGGTGTGAACCTTACAAATTGGCTCCAGGCCTCAAGCATACAGCAAATTCAATTCACGAAATACATAAAGCAGGATTTAATCAACATCAAGAATCTGGGCTGCGATGTTGTTCGGCTGCCCATTAACTTGCATGCTATGACCAGCGGCTGGCCGGATTATAAGATTGATCCTTTGTTTTATTACTATCTGGACCAAATCGTCGATTGGGCCGAAGAGCTGGAACTACACTTGATTCTCGACAACCACTCATTTGACCCGGCGGTCGATACCAGCCCGGACATTGGCGATATCCTGGTTCCCGTGTGGACGCAAATGGCGCAGCATTACAAAGATCGCTCAACCTACATTTACTACGAAGTGCTCAATGAACCACACGGGATTTCCGATACGACGTGGAACCGGATTCAGCAGGAAGTTATCGATGCAATCAGAGCGGTCGATCAAACGCATACAATCATTGTTGGCCCGGCGGGATGGAACAGTTACAACAACCTTAAGTTTATGTCAGAGTACGAAGATGATAACTTGATTTACACTTTCCACTTTTATGACCCATTATTATTCACTCACCAGGGCGCAAGCTGGACTAATCCGTCACTCGTGCTGCTGGCGGGCGTGCCGTTTCCATGCTATGCTGGTGACATGCCTTCCTGTCCACCGGAGCTCCAAAACACCTCGATAAGAGGTGATCTTGCAAACTATCGAAACACAGGAACCGCCGAATACGTTAAAGAATTGATTGATATCGTCGCGGAATTTCAAACTACTCGTAATGTTCCTTTACTCTGCGGAGAATTCGGCGTTTATATGCCTAATAGCAACGATGAGTGCCGTCTCTACTGGTATAGCCTTGTGCGAAGCTATCTAGAATTAAAAGGTATCGCGTGGACAATGCGGGATTACAATGGCGACTTTGGACTATTTAAGCATGGAACCGAGAAGATGATCAACTACGATTTAAATATTCCCCTCGTTCAAGCCCTGGGATGGACTGGTCCACCCCAGAAAATCCGGCCGGATGTGAAAGGATTCGATTTGTATGTGGATAACATAGAATCAAACATAAAAGAACCTGATCCGCTATTTGGTGAAGGACTTCTTGATTTTTACTCTCGGGACAATCCAGTCTCCGGTGATTACTGTCTTCACTGGACAAGCGCCAAAAGTTACGACCATATTAAGTTTCGTTTTTCACCTGTTAAAGACCTTTCCATGTTAGTGGATGAAGGTTTTGTAATTGATTTTTGGATCAGATGTGATAATGCGAGTGCAAAATTTGATATCCGGTTTGTAGATACAAAGACTGATGAGCCCAATGACCATCCCTGGAGCATTTGTTATACAATTAATCGAAATATGGTTGATTGGAACGGCGAATGGAATCATCTGCAGATCCCGCTTAAAGAATTTTATGAAGTCGGCTCATGGGATGATTGGGCTGACGGCTACTGGTTCGAACCCGTTGGGGCTTTCGACTGGACAGCCACCGAACGCTTCGAGATTACCCCGCATTACGAATTGGTAGGAATACATTTCTATTTCGATAACATCCGTGTGGTAGAACCAGATTCGACTGTCGTTCATGAGCCGTCTTTAGGATTCGACATGTACCTGGACGATATAGGGCCAAACATCATTGAATCGGAGCCGCCTAATGAAGGATTCCTTGATTATGACTCCCAGGATAATCCGGCCTGCGGCGATTATTGCATCCACTTGACAGGAGTTAGTCAATGGAACGGTATCTCATTTCGTTTTTCACCTGTTAAAGACCTCTCCAAGCTGGTGGATGAAGGTTTTGTCGTTGATCTTTGGGTCCGGTGTGATAATCCGAGTGCAAAGGTTGAGATGGAATTCATAGATACAAAAACTAATGAGCCTAGTGACCATCCCTGGAGCAGGTGTTATACGATTGATGAAAATATCGCTGATTGGAATGGCGAATGGAATAATCTGCAAATCCCGCTTAAAGAATTTTACGAAGTCGGCTCATGGGAAGGGTTCCCTCCGATTGGGGCTTTCGACTGGACGGCCACCGAACAATTCACGATTGTCACAAACTACGATTTGGAAGGAATACATTTCTATTTCGACGACATCCGCGTGGTCGAACCTAATCCACCTGTCAGTCCCGAACCGCCAGATGATTCTGATCTCCCTGTCAGTCCTAATCCCTCTGTCTCGGCAGTACCAGTGAAAGTGGACTTGTCTGCAAATGGTGATGTCGAATCCGGCTGGATAGACTGGAACTCTGGGGGTAAACAGAATAATATTGATATCGAGTGTCAGTTCTTGAATGAGGCTAATTTTGATAACGATTTTACCATCAAATTCATTAAGGTTCAGACCCGTAATCGCGCTCAGATAAGTAATTCGGTGCCTCTACATGATTTACTCGAAGATGATTTCAAAAAGGGCAGTGCATTCGATATGCAGATCAAAAATCTGGCCGCAGGCGAGTATATAATTACCACATACCATCACGATCCATTGGAAGACGTTGAGAACGACGATGGCACCATCAATATCACTGTCAGTGACGCAGTTGGCACTCGAATGGTTGCTGACCATCTGCAGCAGAGCTGGGGTCGAGAACCAGCGACGGTAGCATCAGCGACTTTTACATTTGTTTCCAACGGTACCGATGATGTTGTCATTACGTTCGAGGATAATAACGATGGCATCCACAAAGAAGCTCATCTAAACGGATTTGAATTGGATCTCTCGGAGTAACGATCAAAGTGGGTGGTCGGATTCTATCTAATTCCTTTGCCACCAAAGGTGTACTTCGCAGGACGCTTACGAAATGAGAATTCGTCGCCAATGTCTCGTGACTCATCCCTTCGTCTGAAGCTCAGGATGAAGGGGTACATAGCATTTCTACCTGAGGCCAGCATGAGCATCAAACAATCACGTAGGAACGAATTGACGAAGTGATAAAAAATGAGCGCGAACCGAAGATGGAAATGCGGAGTCGAGCCCCAGTCCCCGACCCTCGGCAGAAAAGCAAGTAGGCAAACAACGAGGGTGAACTACAAAGCAAGTGAGCTCACATTCCCCTGCTGCGAGTCAGGTGAG
>JABXGS010000012.1 GCA_016550425.1 archaeon | reverse complement strand
TTATCCGTCTTGTTCCTCATCCTGGTCGAATACTTGAAGGTGAAATTCTTCTCAACCTGAATGAGGATGTGCCGTACGAGACGGGCGTTGTCGAGAAGGGACAAATCAATCTACTGCAGCTTGATGATAACAAGATGAGGGCACTTCGAGGTAGCAAACTTGCTTATATCTTTCAAGACCCTATGACCTCCCTTAATCCGATGGCTAGAATTGGTCAACACTTTGTTGAAATCCTTCAAGCGCATGAACCAGACACCTCAAAAGAAGATGCACAAAACAAAGCAAGAGATCTCCTTGAAGCATTAGACATTCTCCCTGAACGTGTTTTAGATTACCCCCACCAGTTCAGTGGAGGTATGCGCCAACGCGTGATGATTGGTTTAGGACTTGCACTGACACCACAGCTGCTAATTGCCGATGAACCGACTACCTCCCTCGATGTGATCGTGGAAGCACAGATTCTAGACCTCATTTCAGGCCTTAAGAAAGAATTCAATCTAACTATGATGCTAATTACGCATAATCTGGGAGTATTGGCTCAGACAGCCGATAGCATCGCAATCATGTACACTGGCCGAATCATGGAAGTGGCTCCGACAGAGGCACTATTCGAGTCTCCTCAGCACCCTTATGCACAAGCCTTGCTGCAGTCAGTTCCTGATGTAAGAAAACCGGATAAAAAACTCGCCTGGATTCCTGGGTCGCCACCCAGCCTCACTGAGCCCTTTCCGGGTTGCATGTTTAGACCGCGATGCCCGCATGCGATGGAAATTTGTGCAACAGAACCACCTCCACTATTAAAGAGCGCATCGGGTGGGCTCGTCGCTTGTTATCTCTATGAGGGATCGTAACTTTGCCGTTAATTGAAGTAAAGAATGTCGTGAAGTATTTTCCCGTCCAGAAGGGGTATCTTGATACCCTTCTTACCAGGCAAAAAGAATTTGTCAAAGCGGTAGACGATATTTCCTTTGAAATAGAAGAAGGAGAAGTTTTCGGTCTTGCAGGAGAGAGTGGCTCGGGGAAGACGACTACGGGAAGACTTATCGTACGATTAATAGACCCTACCGCCGGGCAAATTCTTTTTGATGGTCAAGACATAGCTAAGTTTCGCGGAAAAAAATTACGTTTACTAAAGCGGAGACTTCAGTTCACTTTTCAAGACCCTTCTTCATCACTAAACCCACGGTTGACAATTGGAAACGCTATTGCTGATGCACTAAGGCTCCAAGGGATTGGTACGAGGAGTGAACAGAAGCAGCGAACCATTAAGATTTTAGAAAGGGTAGGCCTTTTCCCCGCTAGCTCCTTTTATGATAGGCTTCCTCATCAACTCAGTGGCGGCCAAAAGCAGAGAGTTGTGTTTGGAAGAGCCATCATTCTCGAACCCGAATTTGTTGTCACTGATGAACCGGTTGCGATGGTGGATGTTTCAGTTCGAGCGCAGATTCTGGAACTCATGAAAGATCTACAAGATGAATATAGCCTGACTTATCTTTTCATCTCACATGATCTTGCCACTGCGAGGCATATCTGTGACCGGATTGGTATTATGTATCTGGGGAAGATAGTAGAGATTGCTGATAAAGACCAAATCTATATGGATTCACTTCATCCTTATACTGTTAGTTTGATGGCTGCAATACCTGTACCAGATCCTAAGGCAAAGAAGGGAGATGCGATTCCCAAAGGCGAGATTCCCAGTTCCATTAATCCCCCTCCTGGATGCAACTTCCATCCTCGATGTCCTAAAGCCTTCGAACGATGCGCGGTGGAAGAACCCGAGCTCCGTGAAGTAAAGAAGAAACACTGGGTCGCCTGTCATCTATACGATTAATCTCTCACCCCAAAATCGAAAAAATGCCTGTCTATATTCCAGGGATTGTCTTCAACACCTGTGGTTTCGTCATTATACGCTTAAGATTTGATAATGTGAAGGCAATGTGTGGGGCATCGATGAACACAAGCATTGCAGTTGACACAGTGGTGGGGGCGGATTAGATCCGCCTTGCGTCTTGTATCATCTAACTGGTAGACATTCATTGGACAGACTTGTATACACATCCCACATCCAATACAAAGCTCTATATCCTGCGTGATACGTCCATAGGGTTGAAGTGGATATTTTCCTGTGAAGAAGGGCATTTCTGAGTAGCCTCGGCTATAAAATAGACGACCGAGGTCACTGGGTAAGATTGGGGTCATCCCGTTGAAATCAACACTCAAGACGAGTAAAACAAGAATCGCTACAAGAAGTTCCCATGGCAATCCTAGCGGGCTCCCTGTGGTATAAAAGGCTACAAGTAAGATGACAAAAATGGAACCTATTCCATACACCAGCATTTTCACGAATCCAGATCTACTCGGGAGATATGAGGATAGCAGATAGGCACCGCAAATAAGCAGCCAAACGAGCCCAAGGGTCGTGACAAGTCTGAGGGACGCAAAGAGTAAGCTGAGGGGAATCATAAGGAGGGAAATCATAATCGCATACAGACTTGCCATTTCTAAGCGACTTGAAACCGGAAATCGAACCGTTCGCATTGCCTCTGTCTTCTGTGAACCCTTCTGCAAGTAGGCGGGTATATCTTTAGCTTTTACCGGTCCAAACTGAGCTGACCATCCTGTCTCCTCCTCAATCACATCAGGGTCAACACCTGAAGCGGCAAGTTGAGGTAGAATCAACCGCCGGTGCTGTACTAAGCTGTTGATGCCACTGAGCTTAATTGCCGCGATAACTGAGTGCGCCGTAAAATCTCCACCGCAAGCGGCACACCACACGTTAATTCCCCGCGTTGGAGCCACCAGTACAAAACAATCAACCTGTGCGTGTTGAAGTGTTTTCAGAACTCGGCGCACCGTCAAGTCATAGTTGCAAGTGACTAGAACCGGACTTTCTGTGGAGGGCTGTCCCACAGCGATATACCCTGGTGCGAGCGGGACACCTACCCAGCGAAAAATAGTTTCAGCCACAGACATGATTCGTGACCTAACATGAACCGTTGGAAATAGACGAGGACCTGCTACTCTAATGGGTCGTTGGGATTGTTTGATGGCGACAAGTAACGCAATCGAATCCAGTAAATGCTGCTCCTGTCTGGCAATCCGAAATCCTGCTATTTCGAGCTTTGTTTCGAGATTCTTCACCCGATGGGTCGTTGTCTGGCTCAACAGAAAGGTGAACATTGTGAGAGGTACACGTAACGTGTAATACGGAAGCATCTTACGTAACGATTGAGGTCGAACTTCATCCATAATGATTAGTCGCCCCCCCGGTCGAAGCAGCCGCCACGCTTCACGAAGCGCATAAAACTGCTCCACCTCCGACAACTCACTAAACACCAAGGTGGCAACCACCACATCAAAAGAGGAATCAGACAACTGGTCAATTTCCGTCAGGTCCATTTCCCGAAACTGTACTCGATCTGACCATTGAACCTTCGCGGCTTTGGCCTGAGCTAATGCAATCATTAAAGGTGACACATCAATGCCCAGTACCTGCGCCCCTTTCTGAGCACACAGCAACGCTAAGGTTCCCGTGCCACTCCCTAGTTCAAGAACATCATCCGAGGGAAAGATGAACTCATCCGCAATACGCCTCTTCAGCTTCGAATCAACACCCAGCGTGAGAAAATCAATACCCCGGTCATAGCGCCACGGCGCTGTCTCCAATAACTTCATGAGCACAGCCGTTGACGTATCCAGTGCCTCCTTTTCTAACAATCACACATAAGGCATCTAGGGTAAAAAGACCTAGCATTCAGATAGTGATCATTCAACCAATGTGTTCACCAAAGAACTTCGTCTGGCATATCATCGTCTCCATTATCATGCTCCTCTTCTATCTAAAGCAAGACGGCAAATTCGATTTCCTTCAAAGGCGTCAATAAACCCGTGTTTTTGCCAAAATACATCCAAACTTCTTGTCCCTTAGCAGTATGAACAATATATATTAGCCACGGTGCGCTTCTTCTTTCTCAGATTGTGGTAGATTAACACACAATCTATCCGATAGGAGGGCAGAAGAATTTCGAACCATAAAAATCACTTACGGAAAGGACTGTTTATCCTTGGGTTCGCCTTTCTCATGATCTCAAGCGTCTGGATCATCGCACCGAGTTCCGTGAGGGCCATCGATTCCGGGATCTGGGAAAATCGTGAACCCACAACAGCTCCTGAGCCCCGTATTCATTCTCCGTTAACCTATCATTTGAACGCAGGACTGGTTATGCTCTATGGCGGGTTCAACGAAAACTTTGACCGTTATAATGACACGTGGGGCTACGATTATAGTCAAAACATCTGGATCGATCGCAATCCCAGCACTGCACCACCCCCCACTGGCGGGCATTGTCTCAGCTACGACTGGGATTCACGCCAGCTCATCTTCTTTGGTGGGCAGCTTAGTGGAGGTGGCTCATCACTCGAAACGCTTCATCAAACTTGGGCCTATGACTATACTGCGAACACTTGGACCAATCGCACCACCAGCACTCATCCAGTAGGTGTATGTTGGGCCGATATGGTCTATGTTGTGCAAGCGGAACGCCAAATCCTGTTCGGTGGGCTACGTGATGGAGCCATAGCATCTGCTGCCACGTGGGAATATGATTACGATACTAACAGCTGGACGCTTCGCAGCCCCGCTGCATCACCAACATCACGGTTTGACCACCGCATGGTCTACGATCAAGAATCGGACAAAGTCATCCTCGTGGGCGGAATCAGCTCCACTGGGACCATTCTCTCCGACGTCTGGGCCTACGATTACACAAGCAACACCTGGACCCAACGCACCGCATTTCCCACCCCCATCGCCAGCCATGCGTTATCCTATGACAGTAATCTGGATCGGGTCGTCCTCTTTGGAGGCTGTCACAATTTTGACGAAACCGATGTCAGCGACCAAACCTGGACCTATAACTACAACACCAACACCTGGACCCAACTTTTCCCCACTCCCCATCCACCCCCCGGCGTTCGCACCTACATGGCCTACGACCACAACACCCAACACAGCATCCTCTTCAGCGGCCGCAGCCCCTCACCCGACCCCACCCTCTATGACGACACCTGGGCACTCCACCTCTTCGACCTACTCCCATTTCCCTGGTTCATTGTCATTTTCGCTATCATCGTCATTGTAATCATCATAATCCTCATCATCTGGTTCTGGCGCCGACGCCAATAACCCACAGACCCAAATTCTCCAAAAGCACCTAAACTGCACTCATTGGAGGCAACCGCCTCCGCCCCCCCTTTTTCTTTCACCCTTAATCAGACAGAGAAAAGAAGCCGGCCGTCCACAAGGCAAACTGTATGTAGCAAACCTGTTCCCGAGTGCGATTCATGTCCTTTCTCTCGCTTGCAGGAATTATTGGGTTCTTATCCAGGAGTGTCTACATCAATGGATTTATACTTCAACAAACGGTAAACCCCACGAGAAGATTTGTACACCTTATCCGGGAATTTCTGGATAAGCTTCCAAACGCATCCGTTGACCGTTTTCGGATGGAAGCTGGGATATGCTTCTTCAATTGCTGAGCGCAGTTCTGTAAACCGAATCCCCTCTGGGTGCTGTTCCAGTAATTCCAATGCTTTTGCATAGATACGTCCAGTAATCGTGGAGGGCTGTTGAGGACCATTCTTACCAGTAGCATTTTCTGCCTTTTTGGTTTCATTCATTTTCGCTTTTCTCTTTAGACTTCCCTTTCCTGAGAATAGTAATAACAAGAATTTAATAAAAAGCAAATGGTCGTCCAACCCCACCTGGAACACCACTCGTATTTCTTGTCATGACACTAGCAGTGACCTATCCCAAGTGAAACGACAATTAGATGAATCAACAAGGGGGTCCTAATCCAGCTGGCGCTTCTTGAGTGTCACGTAAGCTCCAATGATTAATCCAAGAATCCACAAGACGCTCAGAGCAATCGTTGCCCAAAAAGCAAGGGGGATTGCTGGGGGAATGAGGAACCATGCAGGAGGCCACACAGGCATCATAATGATCAAGAGAAACAACAACGCCCAGCGCTGATCTCCCCGATAGTGCCGTTGAAGGACCAGAAGCGATGCAAAGGCAATGGCAACGTGCGCAAATCCTAGTAGACGCTGTGCAAGCACGAACGCATTGGCTAGCAGAGGAGAAAACGCCACGATTGCCGACCACTCCATGCCAATATACTCCAAGATGAAAGACGGTGATCCAAGAACCGCAAAAACAACGCCAAAAGCCATCGAACCAAGCGCCACAACAATCAACAACACCCAACTAACATCCAGCAGACCAACTTTACGCAAAAACATCACCCACCCTACTCACATATTGAGCTCTTCAAAAAAGATTTTCCTGTCCTTTACAGACAATGATTCCCCACCAGTGAGTGGTAAAGAACACTCCGATACCGTTCTCAAAGAAAAAGT
The DNA here is from genome assembly GCA_016550425.1 of archaeon. Next base: position 11,270 of record JABXGS010000012.1, on the reverse strand, counting down.
GGCCGTCTGTCCCAACACCTTGTCTAACACATCAGTGTTCTCAGAACATTCATTCAGTACTCTTTGTCGCCGGTAATGCAACTTAGATTCCTCATCTTTGCAACGAATTCAGATTCTACGAAAAAAAGAAAGGGTGCACTTGACACCCTTTAAAAAACAATGTGAGGTAAGGGCGCTCTTAGGATACACTACGCGCGTTCTTTGCTCATTCATGATTTCTTGACTCTTAGTTGGAAGAAAAAGCCAATCAGAATTAGATACCAGCCAATGGTTAGAGCGCTAACCATCGTCAACCCTAGAGAGCTAAAGAACGAGTCGTAGCCTGGCAGCATAAACAGCCACCCGCCGAAGAGCAGGGAGATTGCGATAGCCCAGATTAAAGTCCCAAGCATAAAGAGCCAAATCCAGAGCACATTAGGCGAGCCGCGGATTCGATCCTGTCGAGTATACTGAAATGTCGCATACAGTGGAATCACGATCATGAAGAGAATGGCTAAAATTAGCCCTGTCGCAAACCATGCATTCCCATACAGAATGAAAGAAATCGCGTTGGCACTGTACATGAGCGCCTCATAGACGATAAATCCGATGAGAGGAAATATGATAATCCATTTGCGTTCATTGAAAAAGGCAGGAAAAGCTAGGATAATCGCATAGATCACAATTAGTAACATATAGAACCCAATCATTCCCAAGTCGACATACTGACCCCACAGCGACCAAGCACTATAGGGAAGAATTCCCAGTCGAGTCAACTGAACAACCACTTGGCCAATTAAAACGCTGAGAAAGATGAGAAATCCCAACAGTAAGAGCGTCCTTTGTCTACCAGAGCTGGTCAAGACGCCCCACAAGGCGAGGACAATCATCAGGACCACTGGAATTAAACCCAGTAGCCCTAAGCTGTGCACAAACAGTTCAAATTGCAAGAAAACAGCCTCCACAACCGCTTGCGACCAAACTTATACTTAAATTACTACTATTAGAAGTATATACACGATAGGCGTTTTGGGGTGCAAACACCATGGGCTGTTGTCAACGGCAAGTCCTTGAAACCACCTTCGATCGGACCGTCGCGGAGACCGAACTCAAACAATATCGAGAGAAAGGCATGACACCCACCACGCGCCTTCTGGTTAACGCATTAAAAACCCTAGGCGTGAAAGGGAAAACTTTACTTGATATTGGTGGCGGCATCGGTGTGATTCAACACGAATTACTTAAATCAGGTTTACAGCACAGCATAAATGTCGAAGCCTCTATGGCCTATATTTCAGCTACACAAGAAGAAGGCGAACGACAAGGCCATGCAGATCGCATAAGCCATCATCACGGTGACTTCATCGACTTGGTCACCACCATCTCTCCCACCGATATTGTCACCCTCGACAAAGTCATCTGCTGCTACGACGATTGGCAAACCCTCGTTAAGCAATCCGCCTCACTGGCACGCACCCACTATGGCCTCGTCATTCCACAGACCAATTTGCTAAGCAGACTTTCCATCGGATTGGAAAATTTCAGTCTCTGGATGCGTCGACACTCCTTTCGCACCTTCATCCATCCAGTCGACGCCATTGATACTCTGCTGCACAGCCTCGGCTTCAAACAACACCTCCAGCAAAACACCATGCTTTGGCACGTGAAAATCTATGTCCACCAAAGATATTGATGGAAAAAGAAAAAGTGGTCGTCCGCTCCCGCCAAGGAACCCACATACATATTTCAATATGAAAATCAACACACGGTGCTTATTTTAGCTATAAAAAAGAAAAAATGTGCACTTGCTCCTTCGATCAAGTGCAACTAAATTTTACAAGACAGTTCCACCTTGTTCACAGAATGCAATTGAAACAACGCTGAAGGATATTGATCCTCCATAAGGAGGAAGCCATGCAGGTTCAACACCAAATGGAGTATCCCACGTCGGATCACACCAACACCAGGTATAGTCTGGATAGTATGGGTCTGATGAACCAAATCGCCATAATGATGTGGTTGGGTGGCGACTCCAGAAGTCAGTTGTATCTTCGACATGCACTAGCAATACGCCATGATACAATGCACCATAGGTGGGATGGGCGGGGTCATGGATGATAGCAACCGCCGTCTCATAGGGATAATTCCCGGTTGCATTCACAAAATAGCAGTTTTCGAGATACGAGGCGCAAAGGATTGCTTGGTCTTCACAATCTCCATATGTTCGAAATGCTGTTTCAACTGGGTGTTTGATATAATCCCAGGCAAAATACTCCTGACTCGTAGTTATGTCATCGTCATATTCGTAGTCAATATTGCCATAACAATCTGCAACAATTGTTTCAATTCCCCAGACCTCACTCCCAATTCCCCACCCCCAGTATTCAGGAAATTTGGCAAAATAGGCTCCGTCATTCATTGACAATATCGCCATTGCTCTATCTGCCAGATACATCGTGTTTGTTCCATAGCTTAGGGCACCAGAAATCGCTGAAGATACATCACTAAACAAATCCACCTGTCCAGAGGCATGAAGAACCACATCTCGAGTAAACTTTGCGAATTGTTTCCAATATTCCTTATCAGAGTAGCCAGAAAGGTAATCCGGTAGATAAACACGCCTAACGGCTTCCATCCAGACTGCTACTTGATTCGGTAACGTCTGTCCCCGAATCCATGCACATAACTCATAATAGCGTGTATTTAGATTGTCGTAAATCACAGACAGATCATTATATGCCGAAAGTAAACTTGCATAATCCGAATATAGGGTATTATATGCGTCATCTAACGCTGAATATTCACCAGTGAGAATTGAATAATTTGCCACCAGAGCATTATACTCATCAAGTAACGTTGCATAATCACTCGCTAGGCTTTGGAACTGCGCTTCTAACGTCAGATTACCCACATAGATAATACCCGCACCAGCAACACCACCAACAGCAACTACCGTCAACACAACTAACGCAATTGTAAGAATCTTCTGATTCATAACCATTTCATTCCTAAAATGTTCATTCTTCTCTCTAATACTCGGTCAACCATAGATTTGTGTAAAGAATGACAGCCTAGACACGGCAACGCAAATCCCGGTTTAGTTCGAAACAAGACCGCAATCCCCTAGAGTTGACCAATATCAGTACACAAGATATGGTCTGAATTTAAACTCTCTCCCCGAAATCAAAGCCGCGCACAATAATTACAGAATATTCAAATCTGCAATTAAACACTCACAATAGAAAATGGTCGTCCACCTCAGCCTGGTGCAACACCTGTGTTTCCATCAACATACACCCGCCCCCGTACTGTATAGTCTCCTAAGGCATCCCCACGGGGATACCCCAAAAGAACATGATTACTTAGGATCTGGCCCTTGCGATGGTGGTTTTCTAATGCGCCAGACGACAAGAGCAATAACTACGCCACTAACGATAGTCGCTCCGCCTATTCCGAGGACCAAGATCGGTGGGATAATCGGGGATGTGAAGAGGCTTGAGAGACGGACTTCTCGGTAATAACCAAGGTCTTCCTGAATGACGCCAATGCCGCCTGGATGAACTTGCGCGAGTTCCAAATCAAGGTCGAGTGTGACCAGTTCATCAAAGTTGTGATTCTGGTAGAGGTACACCTGCCGATTCACCGGATCGAAGATGTTGCTATACTTGGTACCGTAAGTGCCTTCACTATGAACCGCGTCGAGCACATCACGACACGCTTCCACAGTGAGGTCCTCCTCGGAGGTAATGGACGAAAGCATGAGCGTCGCAGTGTTATACCGAGTACACGGGTAGCCACCATTGGAGTGGTTCGCGAGGTTGAAATTCGTGGACACCAGGAAGGGCGCACCGTTGATTCGAGTGAAGTTGAACTCCCCATCGTACACACTGACCACAACCGCATCCCCGGTGGCATCCGCGAAGTGAAGCTGACACGCCCACACCATGCCACAATTATGAGTTTGGAACCAGGTGATAACCTCACTCACCGTCCCGCATTCAAACATCACCGCTTGAAGGATATTCGGGTAAAACGCATCCCGTTCCGGATGCGGATTCATCGATAACGGGGGAAGCCCGTTGGCATCAACACAGAGCCCCTGATCATTCATCGCACCCTGCACTCCATCGCCAGAATGGTTATGGTAATTAAAGCCCACCCCCACGAACCCATGGATCGTGAACGTATCATACGGCGTAGTAATTTCTTGCACTGGGACCAGCCATAGATAAGTCCCTTCTAACAAATAGTCCTCATTATTCCCATAGAACACCGTATCCCCAATTGTTACGGTGAAAATCGTACACGAATCCCCCACCTGCCAATCCGCACCCTGTAGGATTCCCGACACGACCTGTCCTGTCCCGGTCTCGTTTACTGAATATCCTACGATAGGCACCAGCAACCCCACAACTAACACCACAACAATCCCAAATCGAAAACACCGTATCCCGGTCCAATCACAGCTCATAAACACCGCTATCACCCCCCCGATAATATAAATGAACCAGTCGATGGAACCGCTACCTAGCGTTATACCTTGCTTTCAATTCCTACGATACGTATCAACGCATCGAAGCTTCCGCCAACACATTGAATGACTGAACAACTGGGTAAATCTCCCCCATGTTTCAATGATCGAGTCTTCACTCAACTTTTTCAAGCAAACAATACCCCCCCCACGAAAACCCAACAGCACGCCACCCAAACTTCGCCATATAATTGATTGCTTTAACAATCGTTTCAAACCCCGACCAACCCGCTTTAAGTAACACATACCGCGCCCTCAGATTCTGAACGTCTACCTTTCCATTCAGCACATCATTCACCGAAACAACTAACCGATCCGACATTTTCGAAACCAAACCCATACTACTTATTCATCATTAAAAACTTCTCAGACAAAAATCCTTGCATAGAAAAAAGTGGTCGTCCACCGCAACGGATCGGTACAACACCCGTGGTTCCGGTATCGACACCCGATCCCATTGCCCACTCCGAAGTGCCCAAGAAAGGCACCTCAGGGAAAATGATTTCAATTCGAAATTTAGCCCTCGTCTAATGCGACCTATGCTAGCTAGTCTCATCGGTTTGTTGGGCTTAGCTCATTAGCTCGCCTGCTCCACAGCCACCAAGATCCCTGCGACGAATATCAACACACCGCCAACAAGATACGAACCAATCGCCGCAACCACACCGAAAATAATGAAATAAAGGGCTGCCGCTTGCCGATCCTGGTCTATCCTCGGCACACAATAGAACAGAATGATGAAACCAAAGACCACCGCGACAATGGCTAAAGAAAACCATAGAATAGTCTCAACAGCAATCCCATGCCGCCCACCAAACTCTTCATACATAACAAGACCATTCAGCACCCCAGCAAGAATCCCTAAAACGATACACACAATGGAACCCGCCTTCGCTAAAATCTTCGCCGTATCAATCAACGCCATAACAAACTCCACCGATTCATTCAAAATCGATAATCAATACAGATTCAACAAAACTGGTGCAAATAAAACTTCTTCACTAGAGAAGAGTCCATCAAAAAACTGCGAAATCATGAGAAGACAAAAAATAGGAAAAAGTGGTCGTCCACCTCAGCCTGGTGCAACACCCGTGTTTCCGGTTTATACACCCAGACTCAGTACAACTTAAAGTTCCGTATAAAATCATATTCAGGCGCAAAAAATCTAAGCTAACTAAAAAAGGGGGTTGGGAGCAGTTTGGCGCTCCCTTTTATTATCGATAGTTAGAGATTTTCTATAGTTATGAATATCAGGGTTAATTCTCCGTTTTTTGCACTCACAGTTTCTAGGAATCCATTTACGTGGATTTCATAATCGCCACTTGATATGTCTATGAAGTAGAAGAATCCGTCATCATTTGTAAGAGTAGTACCGATCAAGTTGTTGTTTGAGTCAAAGAGTTCAACGAGCAGATTAGCCAATGGATTTCCATCAACATCTGTGATATAACCTGCTATTGCTGTGGTCTTCTTCTGATGTGCTGATAGGATATTGGAAGTTCTGTAGGTTCCATAAAGGCCATCACCTTGGGACGGAACTATTCCCGTAGAACCTACCACGTAGGTGTCAAACTTGTAGGTTTCAACCATCAAGTCCTCTAGTGTGTCGAAGGTGCATCCTTTGAGACCAAAATCCATGTGAATTGCAATGTAGACTTCACTGCCAACTGGAACATTCATAACAGTTACAGTCGTGCCAGTAATTGTGCACTGTTCTGTTATGTCGTTTCCATCAAGGTATACATGGATCGGCATTGCGCCTTTGAGTACAAATTCTGCAGGAAGAATCGCTTCTACAACTAATGTATCAAGGGAAATTGGCCAATTGTTTGTGATTTCAATATTGTAATAGAATTGCCCTGGATTGGTCGCTACGAGTTTATAGCCACCTTCTTTGCTCTTTGTTAAAATGAAATCAAAGAAGGAGATTGGATTGAAACTACTATCCGTAAGGTACGAATTTGCTGAGAGACTAACAAGGGTAACGGTTTGAGTCAAATATGGTAGTTCCTCATTTCCAGCATGATCAATGCTAAAGAATTCGATTGTGTAAACTCCATCTACTCCTTTCAGGGAGAAGGGGTCTAGATAGATTTGGAACTCTCCATCATTAATTCGATAATAGGTGTGTTTTACACCAGAAACATCTACTACTCCAGGAACGTCATCTGATGCTGATAAAGTGAAAATGGTGTCACTGGTCACGAAGATATTGTTGAAGTCTTCAAGGTAGTAGGTGTTGAAGGTAATTTCCGTTGTTGGAGCCGTTTTGTCGATTTGAATCGTCGTTGATTTTACCTCTTCAATATTACCCGCTTGGTCAATGCTTCGGTAGTATACGGTGGTGCTTCCTTCATTCGATATGGCTACTGGTTCAGTATAACTAAACCATGTGGTAGCATCATAACTAAATTCAGTATACCAGAAGCCGGAGCCTGGAACTGGATCGGTTGCAGTAAGTTCCAAAGATACATCAGAGACATACCAATCGGCTTCACCTTGATTGCCATAAAGGGTAGGTGCTGTATTGGGGGCTTCACTGTCTATCCGAATTGTAACTGCATGGGGAGATTCCGTATTACCAGCAAGGTCATCGGAATACCATTCGATTGTGTAAGTTCCATCCGTTAGGTCAAAATCAGTTGCATAGGGAATCCACGGTCCTTCTGGATCATTTATCCGATAATAAATCGTCTTCAATCCTGAGCCAGGTGTCGGATCATTTCCTTCAAATGATGCTATAACCGTTGAATTGAACCAGGAATTCAAGCCAATCGTACCCGTTGGAGTAAACTCAGTTGTTGGTGCGGTTCTATCAACTTTGATGATTATCTGCTTTGGTGATTCAGCATTGCCTTCCTTGTCAATTGAATAGTAATACACTGTATATTCTCCATCTGTAGTGAACTCAAGAGGAGTGGTGTACTGGGAGTAGGGGCCTGTTTCTCCGATTCTATAGTAGGTTCGATCTACGCCCGAGTAATCATCATTTGCGTGCAACCTAAGAGTTACTTCAGATGTATACCATTCGTTGTATCCCAGAAAGCCATCAATTATGCGTTCGGTGATGGGTGGAATGATGTCTGCAGGAGCACTTGGTTCAACAATAAACGGTAATGGAATGATGCTTGAAAATTCTAAGAAAATTGGTGGAAGGGGTATGCAGACTTCACCGCAAACATAATTCCAACAATATAGTACTGGAATACAGATTCCTAAAACACATAGAGGAATCCATTCGCACACTGGGCAATACACATCAAAGCAAAATTCCGGATTCATCCAGATACTGGTGACCGCCGATATGAAGTAGAAGTTTCCAGGGACAGCCCACTCTGGTACTGGAAACAATACGTGAAACTCACCTAGGAGCCCTAATCCAACGATAGGTGCCACTTTCACTCCACCGAAATAAACGTACCCTTGACCCCAGAAGCCAAACCCATGAACCGCTACCATAGTCCCAACCTCTCCCCAGAGAGGTGTAACTATGATGAATGGATCCGCAAACCAAGTGATGGCAATATTGGTTCCGTCCTCAGCGAAGACTAAATACATACCAGCGCCTTGTTCAACTAGATATGTTGTGGTAAAATTACCCGCAGTATCGGTGAGTACCGACCATGTTTGTGTGGAATTATCGGGTGCTTGAATGGTAACATTAACTTGTGCATTAGATACGAAACCCGCTCCATAGATATTCGCTGTTTCATTGGGCTGGTAGACATATTCATCGGTCCAAATGAGACACGAGCTGACAATAAACGAATTTTCTGCTGAGTTAACCCCATCACCTGCGGTGAGGTTATAGATTCCGGTTGCCGCTGTTTGGTGATAATCCAACGTAAAAGTACCAAGTGCATCTGCGACTACACTTTCAAAAACATCGATGTGATTCTCATGTTGTCCACAACAACAGGGGCGTTCAATCGTTACAGTAATTGCCGTCAAAGGTGTAAAACTTTGACCGTTAATTGTAACGGTTTCATTACATAAATAAGTGAATTTTTCCGTTGTAATCGAGGCATTAACCGTTTCAGTCTCTGAAGGCGCTACAGGGTAAGCCCCTTCGTCATTAGAAGATCCCATAGCCGCGCTAATGCTTTTTGAAGACTCAACACCCACATCGGTTGCACTGGATGTCAACAGTTGATTATTATCTGGTATCAGCACTGATGAAGAATTGTTCAGGGAAGGTCGTATGGCGGGAAGAAACAAGATCCCAACAATGGCAATAACTAGAACACTAACTAATACAGTTTTTCTAACCATTTTCCATCTTCCTCCATCCCAAATTGGGATTCACTTGACTATTAATGACCAGGTTATATATTTCTTAATGAAAACCGTCTAAACACTCTAGTTAATCTCTCCAAATTCTAGGCTTTTCACTAACAAAGCCGTTCTCAAACTCATTCATTAACAGGAAGACAAACAAACTACCAAAAAGAAAGTGGTCGTCCACCCCAACTAATCGTGTACACCACCCGTGTTTCCGGTATCATACACCTAGACTCCTAACTGAATAAGGCTTGCGTGGAAACGAAAAAACCTATGTTCGTTAAAGGCGAATCAGTTTTTCCAACCATTCTGCTGAGCCATGTTTTCGCTGCCAGAAAAGATCTTCCCAAACATAATGGACAGCCAGCATCCGGTATTCGCCAAATCGGTCTTGAAAAAAGTCTAGCAGCGTATCTGTCGACACCGGCGCATCAACAGGGGTATCAAAAAAGAGTTTAGAATAGATTTTCTGCTCCCAGGGGGAAATATAGTCCAATTCATCGAGATGGTGAAACACATCGGCGAGAATATACCCGACAGAAGCTGGCCCAATACTATACAAGTCTAATAATCGAGTCCGTTGCACCGCTTTTGCTTCCTGTCTTAAGGCCACCTCATCGATATCCCCTTCCATAAACGCTTCCGTCACCCGTCGAATGGCCTTTGCCCGGTACCCTACTTTTAACTCGCGTAACTCCTGTTCTGACACCTGTGCAATACTCTCCGGCGACCAGAAACAGAACAACTCCTGCCCATCATACGCAAGACGAGAACCATAGGCCTCAAACAGTGCTTGCATCATGTTCACCGACCGACGCACCGTCGCGTTCTGCAACATAATCGCAATCATCAGATACTCATACAAGGAACTGTAATTCAACGGCCGCATCCCCCTCCACCGCACCAACAGCGGACCCAGAATCTTGTCTTTGTGAAAACGCCGATAAAACTCAGTCAAATCCAACTGCCACTGAAGCCGATACGCCAGCTCCGCCAATACCCCATCCAAAAATCGTGCATCCAACCGTTCCTCAGACCACACTGACACTCCAATTTTCGGGGCATCCACCCTCCCCTCCGCTTCAAACTTCAACCCCAACGGCACTCCCTCCCACATCATCGTCTGCCACCGAATTCCCGACTTCCACACATTAGCAGCTGATGGAAAATGATCCGGCTTATAAAACGTGGAATCAAAATGAAATGGCAACGACGGGACCACCGTCACTTGATGACGACACTCAAGCACCACAACTCCACTCACAACAAGAATCTCGTTCTCTTATTCATTTTAAACGTCAAAAAGAACGTGGTCGTCCACCCAATCCTACGTACACCACCCGTGTTTCCGGCATCATACACCCAGACTCCTTCCCGCACATTCCTCATCCAAGACATCATGTTAGGGAGACATCTACATTCTCACGACTGGATAACGAAGTAGTCAACTGCATGTCAAAAGACTCCTCCACGCGAAGAATTTTTGAGATGCAATCAAATCCGGTTTAACCACTTCTTTTTGGGCAGAGTTAAAGACACTTCGCCACTTTTCGTACGAAATCTAATGCTTAACTCATTCTTTAGTCGACGCACATAGAAGTACATAAACGGGTTGTCTTTGGTTACGCTACATGTTGCTGCGTCAGTATGCATAACCAATTCAAGGCACTGTTGAACAGGTACCTTCCCCGATTTTTCTAAATCAGACAGAAATTGCAACACTTCATCCGATGACAGTTCACGCTCGGCTTCATGACGACTCTGAAACGCAACCCGCCAAGTCGGCTTGTTCGAAGTCAATTCTAACCCTCTGATTTCACGATTTCTTCAATCGCTAAAATTCTATCCGCTAGACTATCAAGCGTATCTACGATGCCATCAACCTGCTCTCTAATGTGTTTAAGATCTTCCTTAACGGGCTTCAGTTGAGCTCCTATCGCTTTATAGAGTTCTTGACTCATAAAGACACCCCCCTTAGAGTGTATAATATGAATAGTGAAATTACTAGAAAAGGTTATTCATTGACGAATTTTAGCAACACCTCTCCTAATTCGACTACAAATAACAAAAAAATTCCCAAATCAGGCTAAAATCACTCACGAAAAGAAAGTGGTCGTCCACCTCGACTATTCGGTCAACACCCGTGTTTCCGGCAAATGACACCCATACTCCTTACCGCACATTAGTCTTCCAAGGTATCCACAGCGGGATACCTTCGAAGAAAATGATTTCTTAGGAGGTGATCCAGCCGCAGGGTAAGGAAGTCAGAGACCGTATCTCCAACCTTTTCCCCTTACCGCAAGGGCCCGCTCGCAAGCGGGATTTAATCAGTCCAACCGTGGCTGGACGGGTTACGGCTACCTTGTTACGACTTCTCCCCCCTTGCCGAGCCCCGATTCGACACCACCCACCTACGCCCCGAAGGGTGCGGGTGGACAGCGGCTCATCCAAACTTGACTCGGGTGGAGCGACGGGCGGT
>JABXGS010000103.1 GCA_016550425.1 archaeon | reverse complement strand
CTCGTGGAACGGAACCAGGCAAAATGGCTTGACCGACAACAAGAAGTGGTCGAAGTTTTAGTCTAAGCTAGACCGGGATTGCTTATTCGCCTGGGTTGAGCCCGGGGAAGAAGTATCGTTTACCATGAACATAGGATTCATCCACTTTCGCTGCCCCAACGGATTCTAGGCTTTTAAGAGCAGCATCCGCACGTTCTTGGGCCCATCTAGTTTCTTTTATGACTTCTTCCAGTGTCGTGTACCCGGATCGGCTAGCCAATGAGAGAACTGCTACCTGGTCATTGGTTAATTCCCGTGGAATTAGTTCGACGATGCGAATACCGGAGGGAAGCTTTCGAATGCCGGGAATGAGTTTGGCGGCTGCTAGGTTTTGTATTGCTTTCGCGACGTCAACTTGGGACACACTAGCCTTCCGCTGTTTATTGACGATTAGCACAATCTCTGCTAAGGTCATAATGCCACCCGTAGCATCTCGACGTCGTTTGGCAATGTCTAGGATTTGAAGACCTAATTCGTCATAGAAGCGTCCTCGGCCGGTAAGTCGCTCCATGAGTCCGGGCTTCTCTTTCATATCCTCGGCAAAGGGGATACCCGGCATGGTGATACCAAGTTCATGGGCGATTGTGGCCGCCTTCTCACTATATTCGGGTGAGACTGTGATGACTTCTCCGTAGGTTTGTTCAAAGGCATCGGCTTTGTCTCGTAATTCGGAGATGGTTTGGAGCATGTGCTCAAGTTCTTTGAGCATGAGTTCAACGCGTTTTTTCTTATAGGCCGCATCCATTTCCATTTGTTTTTCTATTTCCCAGAGTCCCATGAGCTGTTCCTCCTCATATTTGTCGAATGTAGTTAAGCCAGGTTTCGGCTCGCATTGCGAATCGTCGCGCTTCTAATTCCTCCACGTGTTGGGTTAAATTGTTTCCATATTTAGCCCAGAAGTATTCATACCATTCCTGGGCTTCCATGGTAACATGGTGATCAGGACCAAGCATGGCTTCAGCAAAGGCCACGACCACATCCAAATCTTCAAGAACATATTCGGCGTTAATGCGCAGATTAGCTTTGTTGATAGCGTTCACCAACCGTTCGCGCATTTCGGCAAAGGAACGCATTGGATGTGCCATCAGCTTTCTGCCTCAACATTTATTCATCCGCCGCCATTTCTCGGAGTCGTCGCTTGAAATCGTTTAACCAGCGAACAGCTTGGAATTCGAGCTGTTTAGCTTCTTCGGGCGAAAGGGTTTCTTGAGGGTCTCGACCTTGGAGTTGATTCCGCCAATCTTTGAGTGCTACTAGTATCCAATAATCGGGTGGGAAATTCGGATACTTAGTTAACAGGATAATGGCATCATCCAAGAGTGGGACAACAAGGCTCATTTTTGCAACGTCACCGAGTTTGGCAATATCAATAAGTGTGATTATGTCTGAGACAATATCAGCCGTTTTGGCTGCCATTCGAACCGAGGTTTGGGGAGTCAGTTCGACCGTTTCTTCACCTTCGGGTGCCCGTTCACCTATTTGCAACTTCTCAACTGCGATGGGGAAGCGTTCGGTGATTTGTTCCTCTTCTACAAACTCATCCCAGGATTCGCCTTCAGCTTCCAGTAACTGTCGAGTTTTGATAGTGTCTTTAATAAGTGATTTGAATTGTCGCTTGTAGAGAGCAGGCTGTAAATCGCCTTCATCAAATTTTTCTGCGATACTGTCGAGGGTTGCTATCGTTCCATACAATTCTGCTTCTAGTTCGACAACCTTCCCCTTTTTTGGTCGTTTTTTCTCACGCATGGCCATAGCATTCGCCTCTGAAATGAAATAGTTTAGACGTATTTTTCGAGAGCCTTGTCAATCTGGTAAAGTCGTTTCTTGTACCGTTTGTACAGTTTGGTATATTCGGTAGAGGTAATTTCTGCTGAATCGAATTTCTGTTCAAGATTTTGTAATAAATCGGAGATTGCTAGTTTCTCACTTTCCAGTTCGAGCTTCTCGCGTTCTTTAGCGTCAGCAGGAAGGATGAGAGCATCCATGTCGTCTTCATCGGTGACTTCACCAGTGGTAATGGAGCCTGTGTCGATTTGGGCTGCCATTCGGGCAATTCGTTCGTCGCGATCTTGGACTTTCTTGGTTAGCCGTGAAACCTCACGTTCCAATTGCTGATACCGTTGTTGCAGCACTTCTTCCTCCTGAGGCATCTTCACCTTGGGGGCTTCTCGGGTTACATCAGGCACAGGAGGCTCACGGGCAAACAGGCCCTTAATACTATTAACCACCTGATAGACATGATAATGGGGTTGCCATTGGGTGACTATTCGGAGATGAATAGCTCCAGATTCAGAATCAACCCGGGGATGCTTCGTTGGAGTTAGCATTCGTGCAACTGGCGGTTGAGCTGGAAAGTTCGGAGGCACAATAATCTCAACGAGGAACTCATCCTTACTTCGGGGTCCACCTTTGATTTTTCCTCGCCAACGACGAAGATTAGACTCAACGGGAGTAAAGGTGGGTGCACGTCGGTACATCAATTGTGCTTCACGGGCAATCGCTAATTCTTGTTGACTTCTAACAGCCTGTGCCATAGAATCACACCATGATATCTTTATTCGAATCCTGCTTGTGAGAGCGTACATTTAATCTTTGGCAACTAGAACTTGCCAAGGGCAGTTAGGTTGAACTACTCTTAGTTTTGTGCTTAGTTGTTGAGCTTCGTTTGGGGGGTTCGTCCTTTACTGCTTGGCGGACAGTGACTAGTATATTGCTTTGAAGTTCACGAAGAAAATCCTCAAACCGTGTTTCAAAGAGCGTAATCATTTCTTCAAGGCGCTGAACAGCTTGAGTTAATGTTGGAACGAGTTCTCGTTGGAGCTCTTTTAGATCTGCTGATGCTGATTCAGGTTTTTTCTTCGCTACCTTGTCTATGGTTTTTTCAAAGGTCTCAAATCGATCGACGAGAACACCAAGTCGTTCAACAGAGGATTCTGAGGCTATAGTGTCATCCGCGACTAGCTTTTGCAGTGTTTTCACCTCCCGGAGGAGGGCCCGAATGTTAGCTTCCATCTTGAGATTCATCCGTCCCAGGTCTGAGTCGAGTAGGTTCAGACCTTTTACTATCCGCTTCAGGGACTCAACGGTAGGGACTAGGCCCTTTGGCGTTTTGATGGCTTCGATTTCAATTGCATATTTTGGCGGATCAGAGGACACGGTCACATTAACCCCCGAAGCTCTCGTTCAAGTTTTACTCACCGCAGACTTTTAAGCTTTAATTTAGCCAATCAAACCTTCAACATGCCAATAGTATTTGCTGAAAAAACGAGTAAAAAGTTCCATGAAGGATGTATTTCCATAGTTTTTTAAGAACGCATCTAGTAGAGATGCCCGAGCGGAACTGACTAAGGGGCAAGACCATGACACAATCAGCAGGGCGGTTCATTATCTCATCGGTGAAAGAAATTGGCCAATGGGATTGGACCAAATCCACTGAGATGTGTTGTGTCTGCCGCCTCCCTATCAAGACTGGTGAACAGATGGTCTACTGCCCAAATTGTGGCAATCCCGCACATTATCGCCATCTCGCTGAGTGGGTGAAAATGAAGGGAACCTGCCCTATCTGTCGGAACCGCATAAGCCTACGAAGGTTGAAACCGGTTAGAAAATAGTCGGTGGTTAAAAATGCGAATAGAAGTTGTACCAGCGATTGGTGGTAGTGACCCCATAGCTCTTGAAGTGGAACCCAATACAACTATTGGGGAGATTCGGAACCGCGTGGCTTCGATGCGTAGGATACCGCCCAACATCGTTATCCTGGCATATCGTGGTGCACAGCTGACCGATGAACAGACGATTAAGAGTGTCGGTATCACTCCACATGATAAATTGTACCTCATCACGAGGACCGAGGGCGGCTAAGACAAATTAAACCAAACGGTTTCGATCTCAGTCGTCCCTCAGTTTTTTCTCTTCCCTACGTGACAATAAAGACTAGCACCTTCTGCGTTTGCCACAAATGAATCTATTTTTTATTGCTACCAACCGAAAAGGTATTTACGGGAAATGCATGTGGTAAGGGTAATGGGGACCGGCTTATCTAGGAAGAGGCGCTGTCCACATGCTGTCAGAAGAGGACTATTGGGCAAGATTAGCCCTTGAAGCGAAAAACATGGAAACTGAGGAACCGTCGTTCCAACCCGTGCAAGGGGACCTGAGACGATGGCAGGGATTCATACTAGGTACAGGTATTTATGATGGGGGCGTTTTTGTCTTACAGATTAATGTTCCACGAGCATTCCCCTATGAACCTCCACAAGTTCGATTTATCACAAAAATCTGGCATCCAAATATTTATCGAGGACGAGTGTGTGTCGGAATCTTAGGTAAGGATTGGCTTCCCAGCATGTCTTTAACTGGTGTAGTAGAAACTCTTCGAAACCTTCTTAATTTCCCTAACCCCGACGATCCTTTAAACCAACGGGCATCTCGTGAAGCAAAAAAAGAACCCGTAAAATTCGAACGCACTGCACGGGATTGGGTTCAACGGTTTGCCGGATGGGACCAAATTCAACGTAGGTGAAACCACCCATGGATGACCAAGTCACTGAGGAACATAAGAAAATCCCAGTGTACCATGGGACTGAACGTTATGCTCGCCAATTGCTGCTTGAAAATTGGGACCAGGAAAAACTGTCGAAATCCACTGTAGTCGTCGCGGGGATTGGAGCCCTTGGGACGATTGTAGCTGTCGATTTGGTTCTCACAGGAATTGGAAAAGTTGTGATAATTGATTTTGACACTATCGAGCTCTCTAATCTTAGTCGCCAATACCTCTATTTTGACGATGATGTGGGGAAGCCAAAAGCGGTCATTGCCGGGCAACGTCTCCGCGAAATGAATCCTGATGTGCAAGTACTAGCTCTCAATTGTGCAATCCAAGATGTTAGGCATGCAATTTACGAAGAAGCCGATCTCATTATTGATGGTCTTGATACCTTTGAGGCTCGACGTTGGTTAAACTCATTATGTGTCCAAAAGAACAAGGTCTTCTTAAGTGGGGGAATGTACGGTTGGTGGGGAAATGTACAACGAGTTGTGCCTTTTGAAACGGCCTGTTTGGAATGCCAGCCTTTGGTTCCCGCAGAACGCTTACAAAAAGCATGTACACCACCTGGCGAGCGTCGTAAAAAAGAAGAGCCACCTCCCAAATTCCCGTCCCTTCTAAGCGTGGCAACCATAGTTGCTGGAATCCAATTTCAAGAAGCATTAAAGCATCTGTTGAATGTAGGCACTCCGCTAGATAATTATCTGTTCTATGATGGTCTCCATCAGCAGTTCACTATTCTCAAACTAGCACGAAATCCTAACTGCTTCCTTTGTAGTGACCGGTTCCGTCTCAAAGGAGAAATCTATGCTGTGGGGCGCAAGGAAACTGTCGCTGAATTGAAAAATCGATTGATTATGACTTTTGGTTTACAAGACCCCAAGATTATTCGTCGTGGAAAAGTCCTTGATGACAATCAAGTCCTAGGAAAATTACGCCTAAAGGATAAAGAAACTCTTTTCATTATCGATACGGCCTTGGCGCAACCTCTGAAGTTATTGGCTGTTTTTAAATAATTGGAATCACAGTTAACCGAACCAAGATTGCCACAATCACCACAAAAAGTGTAACACTCAATGTGATAACAAGAGCAGTTTCAGAGGACATACGGAAGCGTTCACGAACTCCCAAAGAGAGAAGAACCGCCCCCCACAGCATAGCGATACTCGCCAGAGCATAAACAGCAAGCCAGATAGGATGAATATACAAGAGTGTTAGTTCTAAAAAGGTAACTGGGGGAAGAAAAAGGAAAAGCAACCCAGCAGAAATCAGATTCGCAAACAGAAAGGGAAGTAATGCATACTGTCCCATCAAGAAGGTTTCAGAGAGTTGACCTTCGCGACCTGAATAATTGATTATCATCTGGATAATGCCAAAATAAAACAGGTTTAGTAGCATATACAGCAATAAAAGGATTGCAAAAACCCCGAAAAACCCGATAAAAAGAAAGGCACCAGCATCTGTGATATGAGAAACCATTGCTACAAACCAAAGAGCGATAACCGCAATGTTGGCTAGAAAAAGAAGGGCCGGTCCACGATTATCAAGTTCATGAGCAATATCCCAGAACGTAACTGCCGGAAAACGAAAAACGCCCCAAAGGCGTTGACGAAGAGTCAGCCGTGATTCCCATTGTTTTTCAGGGCGTTTCATGAAAGGTAGAATTCGCTCAAATTGCTCCGTTCGAAATCGGTACCCACATTGAGGACATACAGCGTCGCCAGCTTCTACGAGAATTAGACATTCCGGGCACCGCAATTTCGACATTTTGTTGAACCACCAGTAAGTGCAACTTGTATAGGAAGCTTATTTGCTTTCGGTTTTCAATCGCTGACGAAAGCTTTAAGTTAGAAGCTCTCAATTTTCTCTTCGAAGTGATCCCCGTGTGGAATGACTTTCTCCCAAACCATTGATCCTTTTCAAACAAGCAGCCACCCCAAATTTAGGAGGGGATCGCAACGAAAAATAATCCTTTTTATGATAACACCTCGTAACAGAGGAGAGGTTACCTACTATGATTGACTCTAAGGAAATTGAACCCAAATGGCAAATGCGATGGCGAGAAGCCCAAGCTTTTGATGCGGATCCTAATCCGAATCGTCCTAAGTTCTACCTGACCGTACCCTATCCCTATGCGAATGCTCCAATGCATGTAGGCCATGGTCGGACCTATACCATTGGTGATGTCCTCGCCCGCTACAAACGAATGAGTGGGTTCAATGTCCTGTTCCCTATGGCCGCCCATGTCACGGGTACACCTGTCGCTGGTGTTGCAAAACGAATTCATAATAAAGACCCGCAGATTCTAAAGGAATACCGATCAAGCATCGGATATTATCGATCGAAGAAAGATATCGATTCCGTCTTAGCCACGTTTTCTGATCCACTAGCAATTGCTCAGTTCTTTGTAAACGTCTTTGAAAGCGATTTCCGGAAATTAGGCTATTCCATTGACTGGAGACGAAAATTTACCACTAATGACCCTGAATATCATGCTTTCGTAACGTGGCAATTCATCAACCTACAACGATTGGGCTATATCACGAAGGGCCGTTATCCAGTCCTTTATTGTGTGTCCTGTGGCAATGCTGTGGGTGAAGATGATTTACTCAATGGCGAACAGGCGAAGGTTGCAGAATTTGTAGCGTTGAAGTTTCCCTTTGAAGATGGCTTCTTAATCGCCGCAACACTCCGTCCAGAGACTGTTTATGGTGTGACCAACGTCTGGATTAATCCCAATGCGATCTATTCTAAAATTCAAGTCGGAGAAGAAATTTGGTATGTAGCTCAACCTGCAGTAAGAAAACTCGTCAATCAAGGTCACCACTCAAAACGCCTAGACGAGATTTCAGGTTCAGAATTCATTGGCAAGACCTGCCAATCTCCCGTTGAAGACCGAGAGCTGTTGATCTTACCCGCAGAATTCGTCGACCCTGAGAATGCAACCGGAGTCGTTTACAGCGTTCCCTCCCATGCACCTTTCGATTGGGCAGCGCTCCATGATATCCAGAAAACCAAAAAAGCCATTCAAGGGTTTAAGCTGGATTTTGATGCCATAAAGTCCATTAAACCGATTTCTATCATCCGCATTGAAGGCTATGGAGAACATCCTGCAATTGAACTCGTTGAAAAAATGAAAATCAAAGACCAAAAAGCCACAGCTAGACTGGATGAAGCCACTGACACCCTCTACAAGGCAGAATATTATCAGGGTGTAATGAAAGAGAACACAGGACCCTTTGCAGGTCGAAAGGTCAGCGAAATCAAAGATGAGGTTATTGCCCTTCTGGAAGAACAAAACCGAGCTTTCAAATTCTATCAACCTGACCAGAAACCAGTTGTATGTCGCTGTGGAAACGACATTGTGGTAGCTGTGTTACCCGATCAATGGTTCATCAATTATGGGAATCCTGAATGGAAAGCAAAAGCTACGAAAGCGTTAGAGCAAATGTTCATTTATCCCGAGATGTACCGCAAGTTATTCGAATCAACCTTTTCTTGGCTAAAAGAACGCCCAGCAGCACGCAAACGGGGTTTGGGTACACGACTGCCATTTGACCGCAAATGGGTGATTGAATCCTTATCTGATTCAACAATCTACATGATCTTCTACCTAATCATCAATCACATCAGATCCAATCAAATTACTGCCCAGCAATTGGACCTGTCCTTCTTTGATTATGTCCTTTTAGGTAAAGGATCCATCGACACAGTTACTGAAAAAACAGGCATCTCAGAGGAAATATTAACTGCAATGCGAGAGGAAGTCGAATACTGGTATCCTAACGATCAACGCCATACAGCGGTCGCTCATATTCCAAACCATCTTTCCTTTTTCATTTTTCACCACGTAGCCTTATTTCCCGAGAAATATTGGCCGAAAGCCATTACGCTCAACGAATTTGTAATTCGTGAGGGCGAAAAGATGAGTAAAAGCAAAGGGAACTTCATTCCAATGGCTGAAGTACCTAAACGGTATGGCGCTGATCTCTTTCGATTGTATATCAGTCAAATTGGAGACTTGCAATCACTGGTTGATTGGAAGGAGAAAGATGTCACGAATGTTCAACGACGTGTCACACGCCTAACCCGAATACTAGAAGACGCCGCGAAAATTCCAGAAATTGATTTGGAAGTATCTAAATTAGGCATGATGAGTCGTTGGATTTTATCAAAAATCAACACAACCATCCGCGATGCCACGGCTTCGTTAGACCAGCTGAAGATTCGTAACTATGCATTACTAACATTCTTCCAATTACTAGGTGATGTCGAATTCTACATTCGTCGCATGAAAGATGCTGGTCAAGAACGAAACGCAGTTTTACGGTATGTTGTGACACGATGGGTGAAACTGCTAGCCCCATTAATGCCCCATCTAAGTGAGGAAATCTGGGAACGACTAGGGAGTATATCATTTGTTTCCTTAGAATCATGGCCAACAGCAGACGATCAACTAAT
>JABXGS010000011.1 GCA_016550425.1 archaeon | reverse complement strand
GTAATACCTCATTAGGTGGTTCAATATTGCCTTCTTTTATTGCAGTGATGTGGCTTGTGGTACCAAGTTAAGGTGGTCCCACCTCCAATCTATTTGTCTCCTATATTCTAGGATACTTATTATTCGATGCAATCGAACAGCTAATTTTTGAGCCAATTGTGACTATGAGTAAGTATGCCTAAGGTCTCAGAGCTTCCTGATCGGCTTGAAGCAGAACGCGTAGTAGTTAGGCGTTACCAGAAAGGCGATGGCAAAGCGCTGTTTGCACTTCTTGAGCGGAATGATAATCGTGAGTTTCTTCACGCGAATGTGGAGGAGGTTGCATCGCTTGCAACGGTGGGAGACGCGGAGGTTAAGATCCAACGGCATGCGGCTGAGTGGATGACACGAGAACGATTTGTCATGGGGATTTGGTTGAAATCAGACCTATTGTATGTGGGGGAGATATGGATTGAACCGAAGCGATGGGAGGTTCCTTCCTTTGAACTGGGATGGTTTTTAGATCAAGGTTATCAGGGAAAGGGCTTTGCCACTGAAGCAGCCAGGCGGGCGTTGGAATTCCTGTTTTCTGATTTGCATGCCCATAAAGTCATTGTCATTACACGGGATACGAACCCAAGAAGTGCGAAATTAGCCGAGCGTTTAGGATTTAAGAAAGAGGGACATTTTCGTGAATGCAGAGTAGAAAATGACATTTACTATGGTCTGGTCTATTATGGCTTGCTCATAACAGAATATTCTCCTGAATAGAACTTCATTGGCGTGGAGTTATCCCCAAACATGTTTACAACTTTCGTGTGAATAATAACGTCTTTGTAATCACCTCCTGCTAGCCCTTATCCTAAAAAGGCATGGTGAGTAGGACTATTGAGGGAATCTTTTGTCTATTGGAAATATTGAGGGACTCATCCAAGAGTGGAGAAGAGACAAAAAAGGGAAGTCTAGAAGGAGAACATTTGCTGCGGATCCGAAGGGCTACTGGCAGTTCGTAGCCACAGTAGCAAGCCAATATCTTCCACAGATCAGAGCATTCCTTACGTCGGAATACCATGATCGCAAAGGAACCCTTAAGGCGTGGAGAGAGTTTATCACTGACTTTGGAGAGGATATGAGGATGTTGGATGCATTTGATCCAACGGGTAACACTCAGTTCTTCGCTGCCATTGTCACTGCTCAGGGAGCCTTGCGAGATAAGGAGGCTAAGAAGGCATTTGAGCAGTCGAAAAAAGAACCTACTGATGCTTTTGGGAACCCTGAATTTATCAGTAGTATAGCAGCTTCAATCGACACAATTCTTGATCAGACGTTCCACGCAATGCGGGGGATGATTGGCAAGGATTTACGCCTTTCTTTGATTAGAAAAGCTTCCCAGAAGCTGCATAATGCCTTAGCCCAAGGATTGGTTGAAACCCTCAGTGACCTGACTGCTCTTCTTCTCCCATCGTTGGTTATTGTGGAAATGGAATTGGAAAAATTCTATATCAGGAAACTGAGGACTCCTGAACGGGTCGGTGAATAGGTTCTATGCATTCGTTTCCGATTTACTCTATGCATTTTTATTAACATTGACTAGTTTTTTTATCATAAAACGTCGTGAAGCCAATGCTAGGTAGCCGAAACCAATACATACAAATCCTGCATGAATGGTAACAGATTTCACTTACTAGAAAGGAGTGATTGAAAATACCTCGAGTAATTGATTTTGAAATTCCTGCTGATGATGTTGAACGTATTACAAAGTTTTATGAGACGGTGTTTGGCTGGAAGGTCGAAAAGTGGCCAGGACCAATAGACCACTGGTTCTTAATTACTGGTGATGAGGCGGAGCCAGGAATTAATGGTTCCTTTGCGAAACGTGAGGATTTTCCTGAAGGTTCTACCGTGAATGTGGTTGGTGTAGATAACGTGGATAAGTATGCAGAGCTAGTGGAGGAGCATGGGGGTCAATTGGTCGGTGACAAGATCATAATTCCCGGTGTAGGTTATTATCACTATTTCAAAGATACCGAAGGGAATCTAATGGGAATGATGCAATACGATTCAGCCGTAAAATAATCAGCTAAAAAACGTGCATTTATGAATTCAGTATCTCGGAATGAATGCACCTTGTACTCTATAAGTGCAAAAAGCTTTTTCTGCGCCGTTTCTTAACGTTGACTGAAGCCAAGACAATGAACTGGATTCGGTCTACAAAATTCCAGGCTAGAAGGTGAGTTATCATCCCTCGGGGGCTCGTACTAAGTCATTGGGATACCAAGGAAGGATTAGAGGTTTTAGCTAAATATCCGACCTCCCTAAACTTTGATGTCGAACATCTATCCATGATGTTTTACAGCTGTGCTCTGGAAGAGCCTGGAACCGTTTTCCAAGTGTTTCCGACTAAAGATGTGACAGAAAGGGCAGCAATCACTTGTACACGGACTGTTCGAGATGGAGTCGAAGATGATTTTTGTATCACCGCATTACTCACGTCCGAAGAAGAGGGATCTGCATACGAAGAAATCCTCAATTCTACCTTAGAACGAATTCTAAAAACGAAAAGTGATTCTACCAAACGTTCAACCCGCTATCGACAAATCCTTTCAGATAGCTATCGGAAAATTGAACGGCGAGGCGGTTCACGTGATCGCTCCTTGTGTCCCTACAAGTATGAAAGACCTGTCAAGGGTGATAAGCTCACCTCCTATTGTCGTGTTGTGAAAAAACAATGTTATCTTACCATCTACGAAATGTCGGGTTATCCCCAATGTCCCCGATATATTCGGCGCGAACGACAAATCCAACTTGCGAATGCCCGACGATTAGTACGCGCTGGCATCAACCGTATTCTCGAAGATTACGATCAAGAACGACAAAAGTCAAAAAAACTTAAACCAGGAGCTTGGAGCGAACCAGTTCATGCCATCCTCGAGAGGCTATTCGCTATTCTCTCGGTCTCTCCTGAAACTGAAGACTACTCCCACCGTATTGTTGAATATGTTGGCAAAGAAGGGCTATTCCAGGGGCATCCTCGTCCGATTATTGCCGCATCTATTGCGTATTACAGTGCCAAACAGGTCGGCGACTCTTTACCCGAAAACGATATAATCGAACTTGTAGGATGTTCTCGTACTTCTCTACGTCGAAACTACAGGGAACTCCGAAACCTCCTCAGTTCGGATGATAAGAAACTTCCACAGCATAAACGACGTCAACGCCGCACCTCAAGGCAAGAAAAAGCGGTCAGTCGTGCTGAATAAAACACAGGAGAATTAAATCGTATGATTCACAATGTCTTCATTATGACCCGTGATGGGCGCATGGCGTTCCACCGTCAATACTGGTCTGTCGACATCACCACCGAAGATCGACAAGAATTCGTCGCCACTTACAAACACTTCGAAAAAGATCTCGGAGCCGCCGTGGATCTCCCAATACATGTTAAAAGCAACAAATTCATTTACACCGATGCAGGCACTCATCTGCTCCTCGTTTTCGCCGTTGACATCTCTGACGAAGACGAAAAAATCCGGGAACTACTCAAAAAAACCCGCGAACTCCTCATCGACAAATACGGTCACGAAATCGACGCGTACATCCAAAAACCTGCTCCCTTGGGACAAGCCTTCCAAGGTTTCGAAAAAGAGCTCGACAATGTCATCGTCACCATGCTCAAAATCTGCCTTCTAGGTCAAGGCGGCGTCGGCAAATCCACCATGCTCAAACTGCTAACCGCCGACAGCATCCCCGGCGAATATTATCCCACCATCGCCGTTGACATCGAAACCCTCCAAGGCGTCCGCTTTGGACCCTACGAACTTGCTGTCTGGGACTTCGCAGGACAAGACCGCTTCCGCTCCCTCTGGAACTACTACCTCCGTAACGCCGATGCCGTCTTACTCGTCACCGATTCCACGCTAAAAAATGTATTAGAAACGCGTGATATTTTAGAAATCGTCCGTAAGAATGCCCCCGCCTGCATTGCCTGGGCCATCGCCAACAAACAAGACCTCCCCGGCGCCCTCGCCCCCAAACTCGTCCAACGCATCCTCGGCGTCCAAGCCTACGGCCTCGTCGCCATCGACCCCCGCTACCGCGAAACCCTCTACAAAATCATCCTCGGCGCCGTCGCTGAAGCCACCACCGATTAAACCCCGAACTCTTCCCTTTTTAACTGGGTTCGTCTAAATTGGATTCCAACCGTAGGAATTATCGTTATAGTTCCCAATAAAAGAAACACAGCTGCAGGT